>CAMPIF010000203.1 GCA_946886245.1 Ectopseudomonas composti
ATAGCCAGCTCGAAATTTATCCTGCCTCGGACGATATGACCTGGCAGGACTGCATTCAAGAACGAGGAAACGGACTCGACCGGGACAGCCCATCAGGTTCGGCACTGGAGAAACTCTGCCATTAAAAAGCAGAACTGGTTGCTTCGAGTCTTGACGCCAGGCCGGCTAATGGGTGTCCCCATAGTTCGGGGCTCACTGAATTGAAAATAACAGTGCTCGTTGCATGCTGCGGTCAGGCCGCGTTACCTGAGGCGTCAATTTACGCGAGGCCTTTGGCTACTGGCTCCATCGCCCGGCAGTGGCATTTGCGGCATGGCATGCAGAGGGATCAGCGCTCCAGGGTGCTGGATCACCGCTCCCGCGAGGCGGTGGCCCCAGTACGCCGCTGTCACTGGATCGCTCGCCAGCAGGCGGGCAGCCAGATAGCCGGCACTGAAGGAGTCACCGGCGGCGGTAGTATCCACAACACGCTCCACCCGCTCCGCCATCGCTTCAGCACGACCATTCGGCGTGCTCAGCAGGCAACTTCGAGCGCCCCGTTTGAGCACCACCTCGCGCACCCCGTAATCGGCGTAATGCCTGAACAACTGCTCCGGCGTTTCGAAGCCGAAGAGGGCGACATCGTCCTCCCAGGTTACGAGGGCCATGTCGGTGATGGCCAGTAGCGCTTCGTATTGAATGCGGGCATGGGCAGCATCCGGCCAGAGACGCGCCCGATAATTGTTGTCGAATACTATGTGCGAACCACGACTCCGAGCCTGTGCCAGCGCACCGAGCAGACGTTCACGCCCTTCGGTGGTCAGGATCGCCAGACTGATGCCGCTCAGATAGAGCACTGCGTAGTCCGTGAGTGACGCCAATAGATCTTCGGCACCTGGCCCGTCGAAGCAATGGCGTGCCGCGGCTTCGCCACGCCAGTAGAGGAAATTTCGCTCGCCATGCGCATCGGTCTGTATCAGATAGAGGCCGGGCAGCCTGTCCGGCAGTACGCGAACCCGACCATCGCCAACGCCTTCTTCGCGCCAGCTCGCGCGCATCGCCTGGCTCAGTGCATCCTCGCCTACCGCAGTGATGTAGTCGGTGACGATGCCGCTGTCTCGGCACAGACGGTTCAGGTAGATGGCCGTATTGAGCGTGTCCCCACCGAAGGTCTGCCGCACACCGCCGTCAGGACGCTGCTGAAGTTCGACCATGCATTCGCCGATCAGCCCTACCTTGAGCGGGGCGGAGGAATTGAACAAGGCAGTCATGTGCACTCCTGATGCTTGTGTGCAGCCTGTGATCGCGGGAGAAGGGGGCGCTCAGCTCATCCGTGCTCTGTGCCGGCGACTTGCTTCTCAGAAGCGCGTCGCGAGCGTTTCAACGACCTTCAGCTCATCGTCCACCAGCAACACCTGGCGCCATTTATCGAAGGTCAGGCAGGGATGGGATGTGCCGAAGGAAAGGATGTCGCCTACGGCAAGGTCCGTCCCGGTCGGGACGCTGAGGTACAGGTGCTGGTCCATGAGGCTTCGCACGGTCCAGTCGAGTACAGCCTGTGGCGGTTTCCCTTCGGCGTACCAGCGCTGGGGCATCGGCAGGTCCGGATCGCAACCGATGTCGCGCTTGCCGAGCGCAATGATCGCCAGCCCCGGCTCGGGTAGGGATTGAACGTGGGCGAACACTTCCAGCGCTGGCATCAGCTCACCCTGCAAGTCTGGATGCCGGGCCTTCACGTCCTCCATCGCACCGGCATACAGCTTGTGATCGTGCACGACATAGCAGCCAGGGCGGAGCAAGGGTATGTATTCGTCGCGCAGGTCGGCCCGATCGAAGGCTTCGGCGATCAGGTCGAACCACTTCGATCCTGACGCCGTGATCAGTGGCTTGGGCAGTGCGAGTGCATGGCTCCGCTTCAGCCGCCTGACCGTATCCACTAGCCGATCGGCATAGGCGCGGACGCCGGCAATCGGGTCCTGGCCGCCGATGAGGCCCTCGTAGCCCTCGATGCCGGTCAGGGAGAGGGCCGGCAATTCGGCGAGTGCAGCGAGTAGCGCATCCAGTTCCCCGTCATTGCGTACGCCACAACGGCCGCCTTCGACTCCCAGCTCGATCATCACTTGCAGGCGCAACCCGCGTTCCGCGAAGAAGGCATTGAGTGCCCGGGTGTTTTCCACCCCATCCACCAGGCAATGGAACTCCGCGCCTTTCGCGATCAAGCCGGCCACCAGCGACATGTTGGCGGTGCCGACCAGTTGGTTGGCCATCAGCATCCGAGTCACGCCATGCTCAAAGGCCGCCACGCACTGAGTCGCAGTGGCCAGCGTTATGCCCCAGGCGCCGGCTTCGAGCTGGCGGTGGAACAGGCCGGGGGTCATGGTGGTTTTGCCGTGGGGCGCCAACCGCGCGCCATGGCGCTCGGCGAAGGCCTGCATCCAGGCAATGTTATTCAGCAATGGGCGTTCGTAGATGACCGCCGCCGGCAAGCTGACGTCCTGCAGCAGCGATTGTCCCGAGCCTGCAATTGCGCCTTTTTCCAAAGCAGGCTGCGGCGTGGCGGACAGGGCAATGGGTTCCATGTTGGGTCCTTGGTGGATGTTCAGCGTGTCATGGGAGGTCACGCAGAGCCGCATTTGCTGGCGCCGAGTGGGTGAGTCGATTGAATCATGGAAAATAACTTTCACAAATATTTTTTCTAGGTTAGAAATTATCACAACCCGAACGCGACCCTTCAGTCGTGCCTTCGGCCAGCAATGGAGTCATCAAGTGAATTTGGAAATCGACATCCTGTCGCGCATCACCGAACGCTATCCCACCCTGCGCGAAGCCGAGCGCAAGGTTGCCGCATTGGTCATCGAGGACATCGATTTCGTGACCAGCGCCAATATCTCGACCATTGCGGCCCGCGCGGGTGTCAGCGATGCAAGCGTCACCCGCTTCGCCAAGTCCATCGGCTGCCAGGATGTACGTGATCTGAAGCTACGGCTCGCGCAATCGCTCGCGGTCGGTCGTCGCTTCATCCAGGAAGCAACCGAGGCAGACGGCATCGGCGTGGTGTACGAAATCGCCAAGCAGACCCTGGACCTCAATCGCGAACTCATGGCCCGCGCGGATCTCGATGGCGCGCTCGACCTGCTCGATGGCGCGCGGCAGATTGTCGTCTTCGGCGCAGGCGGCGGTTCGGCCGTCCTGGCGCAGGAACTGCAATTTCGCCTGGTGCGCCTGGGCTACGCCATCAGCGCCTATCCTCAGGCGCTGATGCCGCGCATGGTGGCGGCCACGCTCGACCCCAACGATGTGGTGGTCGCACTGTCACTCACCGGCTTTACCCCGGAGATTGTCGATGCGGCCCGCATTGCCCGCAGTTACGACGCGCAGGTGCTTGCGCTCACGGCGTCGGACTCGCCGCTGGCGCGGCAGGCCAATGTGGTGCTTCCCGTCGCGTCGCGCGAAACCGACTTCATCTACCACCCTTCGTCGTCGCGCTACGCCATGCTGGCGGCCATCGACGTCCTTGCGATGAGCCTGGCGCTGCGGCACCGACAGCGTTCGCGAGACAAGCTGCGTCGGTTGAAGCTCACGCTCGATGCCCATCGTGGCGGCGACAACCGCCAGCCGCTGGGAGATTGATGCATGCCTCAGCACGCCAACCTGCTGATCCGCAATGTTCAGCTCATCGATGGCACCGGTGCCGCACCTTATAGCGGCGATCTGGCCGTGCGCGGCGAACGCATTGTCGCCCTCGGCGACCTCAGCGCTTGGTCCGCCGATACCTGCATCGAGGGCGACGGGCGCTGTCTGTCGCCCGGCTTCATCGACGTCCATACCCATGACGACATCAATGTCATCCGTACGCCGGAGATGTTGCCCAAGCTCACCCAGGGCGTAACCACCGTCGTGGTCGGTAACTGCGGCATCAGCGCTTCACCGGTGCGCCTGCCCGGCAATGACGTCCCCGACCCGATGAATCTGCTGGGCCGTGTCGAGGACTTTCGCTATCCCGCGTTCAGCACCTATGCCGAATCGGTGGACCTGGCCCGCCCCAGCATCAATGTCGCGGCGCTGATCGGCCATACGGCGTTGCGCGCCAACTTCATGGATCGTTTCGATCGTCCCGCCAGCGCGGACGAGATCCAGCGGATGCGCATCGCCCTGCGCCAGGCACTGGCCGACGGCGCTATCGGCCTGAGTTCGGGGCTCGCCTATATCAATGCCCGGCAGGCTCCGGAAGCTGAAATGCGCACACTGGTTGAGGAAGTGGGCGCCGCGGGCGGCATCTACGCCACGCATCTGCGCGACGAGTTCGCCGGTCTTCTGGACGCGATGGACGAGGCGGTCGCTACCGCCCGCCATGGCGACGCGCCGCTGGTCATTTCTCATTTGAAGTGCGCTGGGGTGGGGAATTGGGGCACCGCGCCGCTGGCGCTCGAGAAACTCGAGCAAGCGGCACGGAACCACGCCTGCCACTGCGATTGTTATCCCTATACCGCGGGCTCCTCGACGCTGGACCTGGGACAGGTAACCGACGAGATCGAGATTTTCATCACCTGGTCCGATCAGCACCCCGAGATGGCGCGCCAGCCGCTGCAAGCCATCGCAGATGCCTGGAATGTCTCGCTGCTCGAAGCCGCCCGTCGCCTGCAGCCCGCCGGAGCGGTCTACCACAACATGGCCGAAGAGGACATGCGGCGCATCCTGAAGCATCCGCTGAGCATGGTCGGCTCCGATGGCCTGCCGAACGACCCCCATCCGCATCCCCGGCTGTGGGGCACTTTTCCGCGCGTCATCGGGCATTTCTGCCGCGACCAGCGGCTGTTCACCCTGTCCGAGGCCATTCACAAGATGACCGGGCTGTCGGCAAGCAGCTTCGGCCTGGGTGATCGCGGTGAGCTCCGCGTAGGCGCTTACGCCGACCTGACCCTGTTCGACTTCGACAACGTGCAGGACCGCGCCACCTTCGACGAGCCAATTGCCGCGGCACGGGGCATCGATCTGGTCGTGGTCAACGGAGCGGTGGCATACCAGCACGGGCGCCTCGTCCAGCGCGCCGGCCGCCTGCTCAAGCGCACCGCCAAATCCTCTCATTCACTACCCAAAACCAAGGAGCACGCATGAGCATCAAACGATATGGCGCCGAAGGCGGCACCGGCACCGGCGGACAGAAACTGCCTTTTTCGCGCGCCGTAGAGGCCGGCGGTTGGCTGTACGTTTCCGGACAGACGCCGATGAAAGACGGTGAGGTCGTCGAGGGCGGCATCATCGAGCAATCCCGCCTCGCCTTGCAGAACTGCCTGGACATCATGGCGGAGGCTGGCTACGGCGTCGAAGACGTCGTGCACGTGACCACCGTGCTCACCGACGCCCGCTACTTCAGCTCCTTCAACAAGGTGTTCAAGGAAGTCTTCGGCGACCACCCGCCAGCGCGCATCTGCAGCGTTCAAGACCTGGTCGTCGATTGCAAGGTCGAGGTCGACGTGAAGTGCTTCAAGGCGTCTCGCGCCTGATTCCACTGCCATCCGCTGCGAAGGAGGAAAACCACCACATCACCCATTGACCGAGCCGGCGCCCCGCATTCTCCGGCTCGCATGACTACTACCTCACTCAACAATCATTCCAATATGAGGTCCGGTATGAACAGCAACATCTTTCTCGGCAGTTTCTTCCTGTATCTCCTGGCCATGATCTGGCTGGGCTGGTGGGTTTCGCGAAACCACCGCTCCAGTGGCGACGACTTTCTGCTCGGCGGCCGCAGCATCCCGCTCTTTCTCACGATCGGCACGACCGTTGCGACCATGGTCGGCACCGGTTCGAGCATGGGAGCGGTCGGCTTTGGTTACAACAACGGCTGGGCCGGTGCGCTGTACGGCATCGGCGGGGCGGTCGGCATCCTCCTGCTTGCCGTGCTGTTCGCCTCGGTACGCAAGCTGCGCTTCATGACCATGAGCGAGGAGCTGGCGTATTACGTGGGCGGGAACAGGGTTGTTCGCAACCTGGTGGCCCTGCTGATCTACATCGCCAGCATTGGCTGGCTGGGTGCGCACATTCTGGGTGGCGGCATGTACCTGGCGTGGATCACCGGTATCGACCTGAACACAGCGAAACTCGTAGTCGCCATCGGCTTTGGCCTGTACTGCATCATCGGCGGGTACCTGGCCGTGGTCTGGACTGACACCATCCAGGCGATCTTGCTATTCGTGGGCTTCATCGCCATGGCCGTGTTCGCCTTGATAAAGATCGGCGGCTTCGAGCATCTCACCGATCACATGGATCCCGCCGCCACGGATGCATTCGGGATAGGCACGCTGGGGCTCATTCCAGCGATCTCCCTGGCTGTCGTGGTCGGAGTCGGCGTACTCGCGACACCCTCGTTCCGCCAGCGGATCTATTCGGCGGACTCAGTCAGCAGCGTGCGACGCTCCTTTATCTTTACCGGCGTGCTGTACCTTGGTTTTTCCGTCATTCCCGCGATCATTGGCATGGCTGCCCACGCTCTCGCGCCGGATCTGGAAAACAGCAACTACGCCTTTCCTTTCCTTGCTACTCAGGTACTGCCGCTCGGGCTGGGATTGCTGGTGATGATCGCCGGCCTTTCCGCCACCATGTCCAGTGCCAGCTCGGACGCGCTAGCCGGCGTCTCCATCATGATGCGTGACCTCTACGCGCTGGTGACCGGCCACATGCCTGCGCCCGAACGCGTAGTGCGCTATTCGCGGTTCGCGCTGCTGTTCACCGTCGGTCTGGCACTCGCATTCGCACTCACGTCGGACAACATCATCAGCTACATCACCAAGATGATCGCAACGGTCATGGCCGGCATGTTCGTTTGCGCAATGCTCGGCAAGTTCTGGTCCCGCTACAACTGGCAAGGCGCGATTGCCACTCTGATCGCCGCATCCGCGACCTCGCTCGCCATCATCGCCCATGCGGGCTGGACCGCCTATTGGGGCAACCCGAGCATTCCTGCGGTACTGGCTGCTCTGGTGGCTGGGGTAGTGGTTTCCTTGCTCACCCCGCGTTGCCAGGTCAGCCATGAAGAAACACTGGCCCGGCTTACTGAAGAACGCGAGGCAATGAAAGAGCCGATCAGAGCGGCCTCGTGACATCCACGGCCGGCACGCCGCGTATACCTGGGAATGTGGATGGGAGTGGTATACGAGCGATTCGCCAAGCCGCTGATGAAAAAAGGGAAAGCGCCACCCGTGCCCACGATCTGACCTTAGAACGCACACAGGACCGCCGCCAAAGCGCCTGACCCAGCATTTACCCCTTTAAACAAAGCCGACCGCTGCCGGACGGGAGAGCTTTGCCCAGCGTTCGGCGCGAGAACAATAGGGGGCACGATTTACGCAACAACAGGAGAGCAATAGGGGGCCGGGACGGACCACGATTCACGGAAAATTAATCGTGGTCTGTCCCCGGTTGTTTACCAAGTTCGTCGATTTTCCTAACTTCTTCTGCGATTTCTAGTTTTGTTGTTTCTATCAAGGCTTTGAGTGCTTCGTCACGAGTTGCCA
>CAMPIF010000204.1 GCA_946886245.1 Ectopseudomonas composti
CAGGCAGCACACTGGCCAAGACGGCCACGCCGATGGCGATGGACAGCATCAGCAGGCCCTTGTCCCAGCGCGGCAGCCACTGGCGGGTATCGAGAAAACTACGGGCAAACACCACCGACAGCAGCGCCGCCGACGTCAGGCTGACCGGCAGCATGCGGTTGCTCCAGGGCGCAGCTTCGGACCACAAATACTGCGCGCCAAGACCATTGAGCGACAGCACGCTGAGGGCGAAGGCGAACATGAACAGCACGTAGTTGAGGAAAGGCCGTTCGCGCAGGGCGAGAAACAGCAGCAGGTTGTACAGCCCCAGTGCGATCAGCACGCCGAAGTAGATGGCATGCACCAGATAACCATTCTGACTGTGCTGCTCGAAATCGCGCGCAGGCATCAGGGTGCCGCTGAGGGTCATGCTACCGCGCGAGTCGACGCGCAGGTACAGCGTGCGTTGCTCGCCGGGCTGCAGGGCGATCTCGAATACCGGGTTGCGATGGCCGACGCTGCGCTGCGCGTAGGGCACGGTGTCGCCGCTGCGCGACTCGCGCACGCCATCGGCGCCGGTGTCGTACAGGCGTACCTCGTCCAGTGAGGCGTAATTCAGCTCCAGGCGCCAGACGCGTGTTTGCTGGGCATCCGATTGCAGCGCCAGGCGCAGCCAGATCACCCCCGGCACGTAGCCGAAGCTGAGGTCACGGCGGTTCAAGGAGGGCTGGAAAGGGGCGTCGACAGCGCGAACGTCGTCCAGGCTCAGCGCGCTCTGGGGATCGGCGAGAAAGTCGACCCGTCCATAGAGATCCTGTGCTGCGCTGCTGTCGTCCAGGCGCGTGCTGGCGAGAGTGACCTGGCACGCCAACAGCAGGCTGCACACCAGCAGCAGACCCGGCAGCGAGGCCAGGTAGGTGAGGGTGGTGTGTCGGTTGGCTGGCATGGGCAAGGCCTGGGAACTAGGCGTCGTCAGATAGTGGCAGAAAGCCCCGTGAGCCTGCTAGTGGCGATCCTTCTGCAGATGCGCGGCCAGCGTGCGCAGGGGCGCGAGTTGGCGGCAGATCAGCGCCAGTTGCGTCTGCACCAGTCGTTGGCGCTCGTCGACGTCGTCGGCGATCTGCTCCAGGCTCTGCGCCAGTGCCTGTTCCTCGTCGCTGTGAATGGCCAACGGTTGCTCGCCGCGCAGGCCGGTGGCGATGTCATCGAGGCTGCTCGCCAGCGCTTCGGCCTGTTCCAGCAATTGTGCCTGGGCCGTCTGCGGCAACTGCTCGCCACGATGGGCGCCGAGCCCGGAGAGGTAGCTGAGCAGGGTGTGCGACAGCACCAGAAAGCGAAAACCAAGGTCGGCGTCCTTACGGAAATGCCCTGGCTCCATCAGCATGTTGCCGAGCGTGGTGGACAGCGCTGCATCGGCGTTGTGCGCGTTGCGTCGAGCCAGGCGGTAGCCGAGGTCGTCACGCTTGCCGTGTGCGTACTGGGCGATGATCTGCCGCAGGTAGGCGCTGTTGCAGCTCAGCGTGCTGGCCAACATGCGCCCCAGGCGACGGCCCTGCCAGTCCGGCAGGATCAGGAACACCGCCAGCCCGGCCAGCATGCCGCCGAGCAAGGTGTCGACCAGGCGCGGCAGGAACAGGCCGTAGCCATCGCCGATCTGGTTGAAGCAGAACAGCACCAGCAGGGTGATCGCCGCCGTGGCCAGGGTGTAGCGCGTGCTGCGTGTGGCGAAGAAGGCGACGCCGGCGACCACGGCGAACAGGGCCTGGATGCGTGGGTCGGGGAACAGATCGATCAATGCCCAGCCCAACCCCAAGCCGATCAGGGTACCGACGATGCGCTGCACCAGCTTCAGACGCGTGGCGCCGTAGTTCGGCTGGCAGACGAACAGGGTGGTCAGCAGAATCCAGTAGCCCTGGGTCGGATGAATCAGGTGCAGCAGGCCATAGCCGGCAGCCAGAGCAATGGACAGGCGCAGCGCGTGGCGAAACAGCAGCGAGGTGGGTGTCAGTTGCTGGCCGATACGTTCGATGACCTCGCGCAACGAATGCGGTTCGCGATCCAGCAGGCTGCTGTCCTGCTCATCGGCCAGGGCGTCGGGGTTGCTGGCATTGCCGAGCAGCAGGTCGAGGCTGGCGAGGTTGCCGGCCAGTGCGCCGAGCGAGCGCAGCAGGCGGCGCCAGGCCGGGTTGCTTTGCAGGTGCAGGTGGTCGAGGGAGGCATGCAAGTCTTCCAGCGCCTGGCTGCACAGCTCGCGGTATTCGAACGGCTGGCGCAACTCGATGGCACTGCCCAGGCGCTGGCAGGCTTCGCCGTGCAGACGCAGCAGGCGCTGGCAGCGAAACAGCACATCGCTGTGGAAGAAGGCTTCGGCCAGTTCGTTGTAAGGGTAGTGCGACGAACTGGCGCGCTCGTGGATGTCCTGGGCAAGGAAGTACAGCTTCAGATAACGATTGACCTTGGGGCCTGGGCGACCGCCTCCGACCCGGTGCAGGATAATCTCCTTGGCCGCGTTGAGTGCGGAGACTACGCGGCCATTCTGCTGGGCCAACTCCAGACGGCGTTGCTCCACATCCAGCTGGCGCACGGGTTCGAACAGCGCTGCCTTGAGCTTGAGGTACTTGCCCAGTTCGCGAAACAGTCGGGCCAGGGCGAGCTGCACCGGCTGATGGGCGAACAGGCCATGCCAGATCACCGACAGCAGGCCGTACCAGGCGGCACCAGCCACCAGCAGCAGCGGCTCCAGCCACAGGCCGGCGACGCCGCCGCGCTGCTCGACGCCGATCATGCTGTACACCGCGAGGATCAGCGTGCCGGAACCCAGGGTGGCGAAGCGTTCACCGAGTGCGCCGAGCATGGTCAGACAAAAGGCGGAAAAGGCCAGGGCGATGACGAACAACCAGGGATAGGGAAAGAGGAATTCCACCGCATAGGCCGCCGCGCTGAAGCAGGCCAGGGTGACCAGCACTGCGCCGAGGCGGCCTTGCCAGCTGTCGTCGGTCTCGGTCAGGGCGCTGGCGATGATGCCGAGAAACAGTGGGATCAGCCCATGCATCCAGCCCTGCCACCCGCATAGCGCCAGGGCTCCGGCCAGGGCGATGAATACCCGCAGGCTGGCGCTGAACTTGTCCAGCGCCCAGAGGCGGCGCAGTGATTGACGGAGGCGAGGGCGGGGCATAGGGAATCTGGTCGGAAACGATCTGAGCAGCCTACCGGAACTGGTTGGCCGTTGGGTATCTGTCTGCCGGCGATCTGTTCGGCGTGACCCCTTTCGTGAGTTCTTCGCGCTTATCGCGGATAAATCCGCTCCTACAGGTAGCAACTGCTGGCGCAACCGTACATCCCCTGTAGCACATCCGCCGGTCCTGTCGCGGGAGCCGCTGGAGGCGTGAACTATGCTCAACAGAGGCCCTCCGCCACCTGTTCGTATCAACGCGGGGCCTGGGAGTCGAACGTGTTACCTGGCTGCTTGCGTCTGTGTCTGTGTGCCCTGATCCTCTGCGCTTCGGTGGCGGCGAGTGCGGCGCCGGGCGCGGTGGTGCAGCTGCAGGTGGATGGGGTGATCGGCCCGGCCAGTGCCGACTACCTGGTGCGCGGCTTGGCCAAGGCGGTGGACGAGGGTGCGCAACTGGTTGTGATCGAAATCGACACGCCGGGCGGCCTGGATACCTCCATGCGCGCCATCATCAAGGCCATTCTCGCCAGCCCGATTCCGGTGGCCAGCTATGTCGCCCCCGGTGGCGCGCGGGCGGCCAGCGCCGGCACCTATATCCTCTACGCCAGTCATGTCGCCGCCATGGCGCCGGGCACCAATCTCGGCGCCGCTACGCCGGTGGCCATTGGCATGCCGGGGGCGCCGAGCAAACCGGCGGGCGAGGACAAGGAGGGCGCGCAGAATAAGGGTGAAGCCGACAAGATGCCGGCCGATGCCATGACCGCCAAGCAGGTCAACGATGCGGCCGCCTACATTCGCGGTCTGGCGAATATGCGCGGACGCAATGCCGAGTGGGCCGAGCAGGCGGTGCGCGAAGCCGTCAGTCTGTCCGCCGAGGAGGCGCTGGAGCAGAAGGTGATCGACTATCTGGCCAGGGACCTGAGCGACCTGCTGCGCCAGCTGGACGGCAAGTCCCTGCAAGCCGCAGGCGTCGAAGTCACCCTGGCCACCGCCGGTGCGCCGCTGATCAGCCATGCGCCGGACTGGCGCACCCGGCTGCTGGCGGTGATCACCAACCCCAGCGTGGCGCTGATCCTGATGATGATCGGTGTCTACGGCCTGTTCTTCGCGTTTTCCAATCCCGGCAGCGGCGTCGGCGGTGTGCTCGGTGGCATCAGCCTGGTGCTCGCGCTCTACGCCCTGCAGCTGTTGCCGGTGAACTACGCCGGGGTCGCGTTGATCCTGCTCGGTATTGCCTTCATCACCGCCGAGGCCTTCTTGCCCAGCTTCGGCGTGCTCGGCATCGGTGGGGTGGTGGCGTTCGTCTTCGGCGGGCTGATCCTGATCGACACCGACGTGCCGGGCTTCGGCATCCCGCTGGCGCTGATCTTCACCCTCGCGCTGGTCAGTGCTTCGCTGATCCTGGCCATAGTCGGCATGGCGCTCAGGGCCAGGCGGCGTCAGCAGGTGGCCGGTGACAGCGCTCTGGTCGGCAGCCTGGTGGCGATAACCGCGGTGCGCGACGACGATCCGCGCGCCGGTTGGGTGGCGCTGCAGGGCGAACGTTGGCAGGTGCAGGGCGCCTCTGCGTTAAGGCCCGGGCAGCAAGTACGAGTCACGGCGCGCGATGGCGTGCATCTGCAGGTCAGCGCGGTGGATGAATCACCGCCCCAAGGAGGTCACTGATGGGTTTCGAACTGAGTTTTCTTTCGTTGGTAATCATCGTCCTGGCACTGCTCGTCTCATCGTTTCGCATCCTGCGCGAATACGAACGTGGCGTGGTGTTCCAACTCGGCCGTTTCTGGCGGGTCAAGGGGCCGGGCCTGGTGCTGGTCATCCCCGGGCTGCAACAGATGGTGCGGGTTGACCTGCGCACCATCGTGCTGGACGTTCCGACCCAGGATGTGATCTCCCGCGACAACGTCTCGGTCAAGGTCAACGCGGTGGTCTACTTCCGCGTGCTCGACGCGCAGAAGGCGATCATCCAGGTCGAGGATTACCACGTCGCCACCAGCCAGTTGGCGCAGACCACCTTGCGCGCTGTGCTCGGCAAGCACGAGCTGGACGAGATGCTCGCCGAGCGCGAGCGGCTCAACCTCGACATCCAGCAGGTGCTCGACGCGCAGACCGACGCCTGGGGCATCAAGGTGGCCAACGTCGAGATCAAGCACGTCGACCTCGACGAGTCGATGATCCGCGCCATCGCCAAGCAGGCCGAGGCCGAGCGCGAACGGCGGGCCAAGGTGATTCACGCCGAAGGCGAGCTGCAGGCCTCGGAAAAACTCATGCAGGCCGCCGAGATGCTCGGCCGCCAGTCAGGCGCCATGCAACTGCGCTACATGCAGACGCTGAGCAATATCGCCAGTGACAAGAGCTCGACCATCGTCTTTCCGCTACCGGTGGAGTTGTTGCGCGGCATCGTCGATCTGAAGGAGCCTAAGGCTTGAATTTAGAACCGATCGGTTCTAAATTGCGTGCATGACGACACGTGGACGCCCCAAGACCTTCTGCCCGGACCGGGCCCTGGAAAACGCCATGCAGCTGTTCTGGCAACGCGGTTATGAAGCTGCGTCGCTGCAGGACCTGCAGGCGGCCACCGGGCTGTCCAAGAGCAGCCTTTATCAGACTTACCCGAGCAAGCAGGCCTGGTTCGTCGCTGCCTTCAGCCGCTACGTGGCGCAGCGTCGTGCCTTGTTGCTGGAACAGCTTGCTGCCAGCACCTCGCCGCTCGCTTTCATCCGCGAGCGACTGCTCAGTGTGCTCGAAGACGACGGCCCTGACGGCGTGCCGCGTGGCTGCATGCTGGTCAATGTCGCCAATGAATTTTCCCTGTCGGAGCCGGCGCTGGTGCCGGTTCTGCAACAGGCCACGGCGGGTATCTGCCAGGTCTTCGAGCAGGCGCTCGAACGCGCCGTGGCTTGTGGCGAGCTGAGGAGCGCTCAGGACCTCGCGGCTCGCGCCAGTTATCTGCAATGTGTGATGAGCGGGCTGCGTACCCAGGTGAAATCTGCGGTGCCGGCGGATTCGATCCGCGCCACCGTGGCAGTGGTGATGGCCAGCCTGGATTGCGCCTGAGCCGTCCTGTGCTGGGTTTTGTTCGCTTGGTTTTTGGACTGATTGGTTTTGAATGGGGGTGGTATGCGGGAATTGTTCGAGTTATGCGGTGCCGATCCTGAGCTGGTGTTCTCGCCCTACTGCTGGCGCGTACGTCTGGCGCTGGCGCACAAGGGGCTGGACTGGCAGAGCCGACCGACACGTTTCACCGACAAGGAGTTGATCGCTTTTTCCGGGCAGAAGCTGGTTCCGGTGCTGACCGATGAGGGTGAAACGGTGCATGACAGCCTGGCGATCTTCGCTTACCTGGATCAGCGTTATCCGCAGCAGCCCTTGCTCGGTGACGCGCTGGCTGCCGAGCGCGCCCGCCTGGTCGAGCGCCTGAGCTTTCATATGGTGCGTGTGCCGCTGTTGAAGATGCTGATCCCGCGCGTCTGGCAGGTGATCGACCCGGCTGACCGCGAATATTTCCGCAGCAGCCGGGAGAAGGCGCTGGGCATGAGTCTGGAGGCGTTCGCCGATCCGCAGGGCGGTGAGCGGTTGTTCCGTGAAGGTGTGGCGCCGCTGGAGATGTGGCTGCGCGAACAACCCTTCCTCGAAGGCCAGGCTCCTGGAGGCTGTGACTACCTGCTGGCCGGCATGCTGCTCTGGGCCTGGTGCCTGGGCGCGCAACCCTGGGCCGACGATTCGGCGCTGGGCGCCTGGTTCGCGCGCATCCTGCAGACGTATGAAGCGACTCACGGCCCGGTCAAGCGGGCCGCGATCCACGTGGAGGAAAACCAATGATAGACCTGTACTACTGGACCACGCCCAACGGCCACAAGGTCAGCATCTTTCTCGAGGAAGCCGGGCTGGACTACCGCATCGTTCCGGTGCATATCGGCAAGGGCGAGCAGTTCGCACCCGAGTTTCTCAAGATCGCACCGAACAACCGCATTCCCGCTATCGTCGATCGAGCGCCGGCCGATGGTGGCGAGCCCATCGCCCTGTTCGAGTCCGGGGCGATTCTCGAATACCTGGCCGACAAGAGCGGGCAGTTCCTGCCGCGCGAGACACGCGCGCGTTTCACCGTGCTGCAGTGGCTGTACTGGCAGATGGGCGGCGTTGGCCCGATGGCGGGGCAGAACCACCACTTCGTGCGCTACGCGCCAGAGCCGATTCCTTACGCCATCGACCGCTATGTGAAGGAAACCGCGCGCCTCTACGGCGTGCTCGACCATCAACTGGCCGGTCGTGACTACGTGGCGGGGGAATACTCCATCGCCGACATGGCCATCTACCCCTGGGCCAAGCTGTGGAAGAT
>CAMPIF010000205.1 GCA_946886245.1 Ectopseudomonas composti
GCCGACTCGGCGACCAGTGCGCTGCGGTAGTTGCCTTCCACGCCGTCTTTCCACTGCTCGACCATGTCGTTCAGGTCGCTGACCAGCAGGTCGGTAGCCGCCTTGAGGAAGGCGCGGCGGCGCTCGTTGTGGCCACCGGTAGCGCCTTCACCCACTACATAGTCGGTGTAGGGGCGCTCGCCGGCGCCTGGCCCGGTGCCGTTGAGGTCCTGGCCCCAGAGCAGGAATTCGATGGCGTGGTAGCCGGTGGCGACGTTGGCTTCGGAGCCGCCCAGCTCGTTCAGGCTGGCCAGCAGCTCGCCAGTGATGTCGCTGACGTCGACCTTGTCTTCGCCAACCTGGATCTCGGTGTTGGCGATGATATTGGCTTGCGCGCCCGGGTTGCCCAGGGCGTGCTGGTAGTCCTCGGCCACGTAGTCGATCAGGCCTTCGTCCAGCGGCCAGGCGTTGAGCTGACCTTCCCACTCGTCGACCACCGGGTTACCGAAACGGAACACTTCGCTCTGCATGTACGGCACGCGTGCGGCCAGCCAGGCTTCGCGCGCAGCGTTCAGGGTCGCTTCGCTGGGATCGGCAAGCAGTGCATCGACGGCAGTCTGCAGGGCCTTGCCGGTGCTGGCAGCGTCGCTGAACACGGCCAGGGCCAGATCGGCGTAATGCTTGACCACGGCCTTCGCCGCGGCTTCGTCGACCTTCGCCGCAGTGGCTGGCGCCGTGCTCTCGGTGGTGGCAGCAGGTGCAGCTGCCTGGGTCGCGGGGGCTTTGTCTTCGCCACAGCCAGCGAGGGAAATGGCGATGGCCAGCAGGCTGGCGGAGGCCAGAGGCATACGAATCATGGCGGGGTCCTTTGCATGTACGAAACGTGGACGGTACCCAGTGGTACCTGAAAAACTGCAACATAATGCAAATGTTTCGCATTATGTGTAAAGGCCATTATTCGTCGCTGTGCGGGATATCGCTACCGAGCCACCTCGTTGCCGTTAGAATGCCAGCACCCGATTCGCAGTTCTGCCTGGAGAAAACTGCATGAGCCTGACCGCCGTGATCATCATCGTTGTCCTCGTCCTGCTCGGCGCCTACGCGGTGTCGCTGTACAACGGACTGGTACGCCTCAAGCATGGCGTGAGCAAGGCCTGGTCGAACATCGACGTGCTGCTCAAGCAACGGCACGACGAATTGCCCAAGCTGGTGGAAACCTGCAAGCAGTACATGCAGTACGAAGGCTCGACGCTGGAACGGGTGATTGCAGCGCGCAGTGCCGTGGCCAGCGCTCGCGAGCAACATGATGTCGGCGCCCTGGGCAAGGCCGAGAGTGGTCTGCGCGCGGGCCTCGGTCAGCTCTTCGCGCTGGCCGAGAACTACCCGGAGCTGAAGGCCAACGACAGCTTCCAGCATCTGCAGCAGCGCATCAGTGGCCTGGAAAACGGCATCGCCGACCGCCGCGAGCTCTACAACGAGGCGGTCAACCTCAACAACGTGCGCATCGAGCAGTTCCCCGACGTGCTCATCGCACGCATGTTCAACTTCCAGGCTGCCGAGCTGCTGGTATTCAGCGAGGCGGAGAAAGCCGATGTGGACATGAAGTCACTGTTCAACTGAGAACCTGCCGATGATGCAGGTCGACCCCTTCGGCTTCTTCTTCACCCTGACCTTCACCCTCGGCGCCTGCCTGGGCGGCGCCTGGTGGTGCCTGCGGGGTTGGTCGCAGGCGCGCCATCTTCTGGACACGCCGACCTCGAAGATCCGCTCGGCGGCGCAGGGTTACGTCGAACTCTATGGTGTGCTCGAAGCCTTGCCGGACATGCAGCTGCGGGGGCCACTGACCGGCAAGCCCTGCCTATGGTGGCGCTTTCGCATCGAGGAGTATCGCTCCAGCGGCAAGAAGCGCAGTTGGCGGGTGATCGAGAGCGGCGCCAGTGACGCCTGGTTGCGCCTGGTCGATGGTACCGGCGAATGCCTGATAGACCCGCGTGGTGCCGAGATTCGTGCGGCGGTACGCGAAGTCTGGGAGGGCAACCTGCGGCACCCGCTGGGTCCGGCCAAGACCGGATTGTTCGGTTTCCTCACCAGCGGCCAGCGCTATCGCTACAGCGAAGAGCGCTTTCACGTCGGCCAGCCGCTGTATGCCATCGGTGATTTCCGCACCCGCGGCGCTGCCCAGCAGGGATTCGACAGGCATGCCGCTCAGGGCGAAGTGATCCGCGAATGGAAGGGCGATTACGTTGGGCTGCTGCGGCGTTTCGACAGTGACGGCAACGGTGAGCTCGACGAGCAGGAGTGGAATCGCGTGCGTCTGGCGGCACAACTGGAGGCCGAAGATCGGCACCGGCACAAGGCGTCCGAGCCGGCGCGGCACCAGATGGCCAAGCCCGATGAGCGCCAGCCGTTCATTCTCTCCAACAGCGGAGAGGACGAACTGGCCCGCACTTTCTACTGGCAGGCCGCAGGTGGTGCCGTACTGTGCGTGGTCGGCGCATTGGCCACGGCCTGGCTGCTGGGTGTACAGCACTGGTGAGCTGTTTTGCCGGGCGCGAACGAAAACGCCGCGACTGATGGCGGCGTTTTCGTGGGGGGTGGCGTCAGAGCGTCGCGGCTGAGCTCAGTCGCCGCGACTGCTTGAGGAACAGCGTCAGCTCGCGCGCCGGCAGCGGTTTGCTGTAGAGGTAGCCCTGACCCTCATGGCAGCCCTGGGCGATGATGTAGGCCTCCTGCTCGGCGGTTTCCACGCCTTCGGCGATGACTTGCATGCCCAGGCTCTTGCCCAGCTGAATGATGGCGCGAACGATGGTGGCGTCGTCTTCGTCTTCGAGCAGATCCTGCACGAAGCTCTTGTCGATCTTGATCTTGTCCAGCGGCAGGCTCTTCAGATAGCTCAGCGAGGAATAGCCGGTACCGAAGTCGTCGATGGCGATCAGCGCGCCGGAGCGGCGCAGGCTGAGCAGGTGCTGGGCGGCGGTGCTGATGTCTTCCATCAGGCCGGTCTCGGTGACTTCCAGCTCCAGGCTCTTGGGCGGCAGGCGGTAGACCTGCATCAGGTTGTTGACCACGCGCGGCAGCTCGGCGTGGTGCAACTGCACGGTGGACAGGTTGATGGCCATGCGCAGATCGCTGAAGCCCTGATCATGCCATTCGCGCAACTGGCGGCAGGTCTGGTCGAGAATCCATTCACCAATGGGGATGATGGTGCCGTTCTGCTCGGCCAGCGGAATGAACAGGTCCGGCGCGACGAAGCCATGTTGCGGGTGCTGCCAGCGCAGCAGCGCTTCGACGCCGACCACGCGATGGTCGCGGTAGTCGATCTGGGGCTGGTAGACCAGGTGCAGCTGGTTCTGCGCCAGGGCATCGCGCAGATCCTTTTCCAGCTCACGACGGCGACGCATCTCGCTGTCGACGCTGGCGATATAGAACTGGTAGCGATTGCGCGAACGACTCTTGGCCAGGGTCATGGTCTGTTCGGCTTTCTGCAGCAACTTCTCGGTGCTGTCGCCATCTTCCGGGAACAGGGTGATGCCGATGGTGGCGCGCAGGCGCACCTCGTGCTGATCGAGCAGGAAGGGCAGCTCCAGATCGTCGAGCACGCTCTGCGCCAGTTCGGCAGCTTCGTAGGGTTGTTCGATGTCGGCTTGAACCAGGGCGAACTGGTCACCGCCCAGGCGGGCCAGCGCGCCGAGACGGCCGCTGTGGCTGCGCAGGCGGTCGGACAGTGCGAGCAGCAACTGGTCGCCGCTCTGGTAACTGAATTGTTCGTTGATGCCCTTGAAGTCATCCAGGCCGACGCAGAGCACGGCGACGCGACGCTGCAGGCGGCCGGCATCTTCGAGAATCTGATCGAGCTGCTGTTGCAGTTGCTGGCGATTGGGCAGGCCGGTGAGGAAGTCGTACTGAGCCATGCGCAGCAGGCTGTTCTCGGCTTCACGGCGCAGGTGGGTGTTGCGCTCGATGGAGGCCAGCAGTTGGTTGGCGGTGTTGATCCACAGACCCAGCTCGTTCTTCTCGTTGCCCTTGAGCATGGGCAGCTTGTGTTCGCTGGGGCGGTCGGGATTGATGTTGGTGAGGTGCTCGATGATCTTCGACAGCGGTTTGGTCAGCAGCCAGTGATAGACCAGATAGAGCACCAGGCCCATGGCCAGGGCGCGAAGGACCCCTGAGATGAAGATGATCACCGAGTTGGTGACGAAACTTTCGCCATAAGGCGCCGTGTCGAGGGTGATGTTGAGGTCACCGTAATACTCGCTGTAAGGGCCACGGCCGACCAGTTTGGTGGCGAACAGCTGTTCCTGACCGAGGATCGGGTCGGTCAGCCAGCGAGTCGGCATCTGCGCCAGATCGCGAGTCCGCTCGGCCAGCATGGGTTCGTTGGGGTGGCCAATGGAGGCGTGACGCACCGATTCGTGCTGGAACAGCCCCTCGATCACCTGCATGCCCATCTCGCGGTCCAGGCTGTATACCGCCTGGGTCGAAGGGTCGCGGAACATGCCGAGGATGCGATGGGCATCGTTGGCCACCGCCTGACGTGTCTTGTAGGCGTCGAAGACGATCTGCGCACAACTCAATACCACCCCGACTACGAGTGCTGACAGCAGCACCACGCGGAGCAACTTGAGCGACAAGCTGTTTTTCAATTCCAGCTTCAAAGGCAATTCCTTATGTCGATGCTTACAGCGTCAGTCAGACGAGAGTATTGGCAATCTCGGCCTGGCCGTCAAAGGGCCATCATGCCTGGTGGCACTATTTATCCCACAAGGAACGCTCCTGGTGCGAATCGCCGCTTGGAGGCTGACTCACTGCTCTGTGTCGGTGCGATCGCGCAGTACTTGAACACCTTTTTGATATTGACCGTCCGTTGCTGTTACGCCCCGTGACGCGCCACCTGCCGTCTGCTTCTGCGCTGGCACAAGAGTTGCGAAGGCCGGGCATCGACCAGGAGGGGACTCGTGATGAAAACGCTCATGCTGTTGCTCGTTGCTGTCAGCGTTGCCCCACAGGCCCATGCCGCCAGCGAAGAGGCCGCCAATACGGCCTGGCTGGTGCTGGCCAGCGTGCTGGTGTTCTTCATGCAGGCGGGTTTCGCCTTGCTGGAGAGCGGCATGTCGCGGGCCAAGAACGCCGTCAACGTGATGATGAAGAACTACATGGACTGCTGCGTGGGCGGCATCGTGTTCTGGTTGTTCGGCTTCGGCCTGATGTTCGGCGCCAATGTCACGGGCTGGTTCGGCATGAGTCACTTCGCGCCGAATGACGGCGAGCCCTGGGATTACACCTTCCTGCTGTTCCAGATGATGTTCGCTGCCACCGCTGCGACCATTGCCAGTGGTGCCATGGCCGAACGCACGCGCTATGGCGCCTATCTGATTGGCGCGGTACTGATCAGCGGTGTGATCTACCCGATATTCGGCAGTTGGGTGTGGGGTGGTCTGTACGGCGGTCAGGGGTGGCTGGCCAAGCTGGGCTTCATCGATTTCGCCGGCTCGACCGTGGTGCACAGCATCGGTGCCTGGTGTGCGCTGGCAGGGATTCTGGTGCTGGGCCCGCGTCTCGGGCGTTTCGCTCCTGATGGCAAGGCTCGCTTGATCCCTGGGCACAATCTCGGCCTGGTGGCATTGGGCGGTTTCATTCTCTGGGTGGGTTGGTTCGGTTTCAACGCCGGCAGCAACCTGGAGGTCAGCAGCAGTCTCGGGCTGATCGCCCTGAACACGCATCTGGCAGCGGCTGCCGGTGCGCTCGGCGCTCTGCTGGCGCAACGCAGCACGGCCAGCCCGGTATTGCTGACCACCACGGTCAATGGCTCGATTGGCGGGCTGGTCGGCATCACCGCCGGCTGCGCCAGCATGGCGCCGGGTTTCGCTCTGCTCAGTGGTCTGGTCGCCGGTTTCGTCGTGGTCTACGGCATGCGTCTGCTCGATCGTCTGCAGCTCGACGATGTGGTCGGCGCGATTCCGGTCCACGGGTTCGCCGGCATCTGGGGCACGCTGGCAGCAGGCCTGTTCTATCAGGGCGACCTGTTCAACTGGGAGCGTGTCGCGGTGCAGGCATTGGGTGCTGCGGCAGCCTTTCTCTGGGCCTTTCCGGTTGCCCTGGTGTTCTACTTCCTGTTGGCCAGGACCATGGGGCTGCGGGTTTCGACCCAGCATGAGCAGCGCGGGCTGGATTTTGCCGAGCATGCCGAGGTCGGATATCCGGAGTTCAACCTGACGCAGACCTTCGACAGCGAGCAATGGTCGAGGAGGGGCTGAGGATGAGATTGAGCCTGCGTCGTCGCGCGATCTACACCGGCCTGGCTGGACATTTTTCGGATGAAGAGGTCTGGCCGTTGCTGGCCCTGTGGGAGAACAAATACGCCGAGCAACCGCCGTTCGCCCTCAATGAATTTCTCGCCGAGGTGGTGCTGCGTACCGAGCGCAAGCTCGAACGCGCACGCCTGTATCGCGAGTTGGTTGGCGCCCTGACGGGACCGCCCTCGCATCTGCTGCCTGACCCAGAGGCGCAACTGGCTGCCTGGCGCCAGGGGCGCAACGAGGCCGTGCGCCAGGTGGCGACCCCGGATGGTGCCGCGCAAACCACCTTCCTGGCCCTGAACCAGGCCTTGCTGGAGCAACTCGACAGCGCGCAGCAGGCTGCATTGAGGCGCTTCGCCGCCGGCAACCTGTCCGGTATGGGGGGCAGCACCGAGCTGTCGACGCGTTTGCGTATCTGGCTCGAGCAGGGCGGTGGCGACGGTATCGCCAACCTGGGGCTTGAGCAGCTGCGCAAACTACTGAACCTGCTCTATATCGGGCTCTGCGAGTTTCTCGGGCCGGTCCGTGCTGACCGCGTACTGAGTCAGGCGGTCAATCGTGTGGAGCAGCAGGGGGTGGAATTTTCACCGCGCAGATTGCTCTAGCCGGGCAGGCGAGATGCAGAAATGAAAAACCCGGCCTGCTGAGGCCGGGTTTTCGCATTACGGGGCTGTGCTTCAGGCCGCGTAGTTCTGGGCGACGAAGTCCCAGTTCACCAGGTTCCAGAACGCCTCGACATACTTCGGACGCAGGTTGCGGTAGTCGATGTAGTAGGCGTGTTCCCAGACGTCGCAGGTCAGCAGCGGCGTGTCGCCGGAAGTCAGCGGGCAGCCGGCGCCGATGGTGCTGGCCAGGGCCAGGGAACCGTCGGCTTTCTTCACCAGCCAGCCCCAGCCGGAACCGAAGGTGCCGATGGACACCTTGCTGAACTCTTCCTTGAACTTGTCGAAGGAACCGAAGGCCGCGTTGATGGCGTCAGCCAGTGCGCCGGTCGGCTGGCCACCGCCGTTCGGCGACAGGCAGTTCCAGTAGAAGGTGTGGTTCCACACCTGAGCGGCGTTGTTGAAGATGCCGCCCGAGGAAGTCTTGACGATTTCTTCCAGGCTCTTGCCTTCGAACTCGGTGCCCGGCACCAGGTTGTTCAGGTTCACGACGTAGGTGTTGTGGTGCTTGTCGTGGTGGAATTCCAGGGTCTCGGCGGAAATGT
>CAMPIF010000206.1 GCA_946886245.1 Ectopseudomonas composti
TGAAGGGAGTCAGATGCTTGAGCGATTCCATGATGACGACCTCAGAGTACGTCGAGGGGGATCTTCAGGTAGCGGGTGCCGTTGTCTTCGGCCGGCGGCAGCTTCCCGGCGCGCATGTTGATCTGCACCGAAGGCAGGATCAGGTTGGGCATGCCCAGGGTGGCGTCACGCTTGCGCCGCATGGCGACGAAATCAGCTTCGGCGATGCCCTGGTGAACGTGGATGTTGTGCGCGCGTTCCTCGGCCACCGTGGTCTGGTTGCGGTAGTCGTCGCGGCCCGGCGCCTTGTAGTCGTGGCACATGTAAAGGCGGGTTTCGTCCGGCAGGGCGAACAGTTTCTGGATCGACTGGTAAAGGATGTGTGCGTCACCGCCGGGAAAATCGCAGCGCGCGGTGCCGTAGTCAGGCATGAACAGAGTGTCACCAACGAAACCGGCATCGCCGATCAGGTAGGTCATACAGGCCGGGGTATGGCCGGGCGTATGGATGGCTTGGGCCTTCAATTCACCAATGTGGAATGAATCGCCATCGTGGAACAGGCGGTCGAACTGGCTGCCATCGGTGGCGAACTCGGTGCCGGCGTTGAACAGCTTGCCGAAGGTATTCTGTACCACGGTAATGTGCTCGCCGATGGCCAACTTGCCACCCAGCTCACGCTTGAGATACGGCGCAGCGGACAGATGGTCGGCGTGCACGTGCGTCTCCAGCAGCCACTCGACGTGCAGGCTGCGCTCCCGGACGAAGGCCAGGATGCGGTCTGCGCTGGTATGCGAGGTGCGTCCGGCGGCAGGGTCGTAGTCCAGTACCGAGTCGATGATCGCGCAATGCCGAGTGGCCGGATCGATGACGACATAGCTGTAGGTGTAAGTGGCTGGGTCGAAGAATTCGACGACATCGGGGTGCATGGTCAGGCTCCTCTCATATACCCGTGGGGGTATTTAATTAAGATTGAGCGTAACTGTTTTTTAGTTCTATGCTTAGATTAAAATCGAATAATAGAAAAGACCTTGTTCGGGTCAGCTATAACCCTTTTGCAGCCTTTTCAGTGCCTGGCCTGCGCGGGATCGCCAGGTGTCGGCGCGCACGAGCGGCGCGCCGGGAGGGCATCAGGTGTACTTCGTGAATATCTCGCGCACGCGTTGCAGTGAGGCGTCAATGTCTTGCTCGGGGTCGAGCATGGCCTCTTCGATCAGGCAGGTCAGCATCAGCCGGTAGGACTTGTCCAGTGCGCTGCGCGCCGCCGAGAACTGCTGGGCGATGGCGGCGCAGTCTTCACCGCGCTTGATCATTGCCTGGATGCCGCGGATCTGCCCCTCGACCCGGGCCAGGCGCTTGAGCATCGCTTGCTGCTGCTCAAGCATGCGTACTTGCAGGTCGGTAGTCTCGGTCATGGAGTTTCCTGGGCAATGGGGCGGCTGAGGGTAAAGGCGCCGCGCAGTTCGCCGACCTGATAACCGCGGGCCTGATCATGCGGATAGTACTGGTCAATGGCCTCTTGTACCTCTGTTTTGATCGCCGTGCCGTGGCAGGCCAGGCAGGGTTCGCCCACGGCGATGGCCTGCATATAGCGGTACTGGCCGTCGACCTCTTCGCCATGGCGTAGCTCTTTCACCGGAGTACCGGCCTCGGCCGCGCTGGCGAAGCGTTCGAGCACGGCTCGCTCCCAGGCATCGGGAGCGTTGTCCGGATTGCGTACCTTGAGCGAGGTGCGGCCCAATTGCCAGGCTTGCTGGCTGTGCTCGCTGGCGATCTGTGGCGCCAATGCCTGGCAGGCCCGCACCGCTGCGGTCGGTCCGCCCTCGGCGATGGCCTGACGGACCGTGCCCAGCAAGTGCTCGGCGAATGGTGGGATCTGCGCCGCCGCCTCGTTTTGCCTGGTGGTAGCAGCTTGTGCGGCGGTGCAGGCGAGCAGGGTGGCGAGTAGAAGTGGGCGCATGATCGATTCTCATAAATACTGGTGGGGGTATTTATGCATGAAACATGAAGGCTGTCACCGCCGTCACCTGCGACATTCTGACCAATGAGGTGTTGGCAGTGGGTCAGTGCTTGGAGCCGTCGGTGGGCATGGCCAGCAGTTGCTTTTCCTGGTTCCAGTCGAAGGGTTCGTCGTTCTCTTCGGCTTCGAAGCGGCGCTCGTCGAGGGCCTGGTACAGGGCGATTTCCTCGTCGGGCATGAAGTGCAGGCAGTCGCCGCCGAAGAACCACAGCAGGTCGCGTGGCACCAGGTGGGCGATCTGTGGGTAGCGGTGGAAGACCTGGCTGATCAGGTCCTGACCGAGGTACTGGCTGGATACCGGGTCGCGCGGCAGTTCGGCGAGCAGTTCGTCGTAGCGCTCGAGGAACAGGGCATGGCTGTCGTCGAGCACCTGCTCGGCTTCGCCCAGGGCGACGAGAATGCCGCGCAGGTGGTTGAGCAGGGCGAGGTGGTGTTCGAGATGACTGGCCATGGTGCAGGTTCCTGAAGGGCAAAACGGGCGCAGGAGTATAGAGTTCCTGGCGCCCGCTGTCCTGCTTGGCTGGTTTCGGCTCGGGCATCCTGCTTCGCTCTACCTCCTGCATCCCTGCAGTCGTAGCCGCGACGCAAGAAACTCGCGGCTAAAGCCCCTCCCACAAGCGGTTCGACTCAGCGCACCTTGCCGCGGCTCAGCTTGAGTTCTTCCTTGGCGAAGTCGTCGACGTCGATCACTCGGCGCCGCGCCGCTTCTGCCGCCTGCAGGCGCTGGCCCTGTTCGCCGTCGAGGATGCCGGCGGCAATCGCCGCTTCGATGGCATCCTGACCCGGCGCCGGTTGCAGGCTGCCATCCTTGAGCGCCTGATGCAGACGCTTGCGCGCATCCTGGCTGGCCTGCACCAGATTCAGCGCATGCTGCAGGGCGCCAACCGAATCCTGATCGGCCTGCGGGCGATAGCAGCCTTCCAGTACCGACTCCAGGGCCGGGTCGCCGGCCTGGCGGCCGATGATCGCGGCCACTTCGGCGTCCAGTTCGTCGCTGGGGCCCTGGTGGCGGCGGCCCAGCGGGAACACCAGCACTTTCAGCAGGCAACCGAACAGGTGGTTGGGGAAGTTGCTCAGCAGGTCATCCAGCGCTTGCTCGGCATGATGGAGGTTTTCCTCCATGGCCCAGCGCAACAGCGGACGAATCGCTTGCGGGTAGTCCAGGTCGTGATAGCGCTTGAGCGCGGCCGAACCCAGGTAGAGGTGGCTGAGCACGTCGCCGAGGCGCGCGGACAGGCGCTCGCGACGCTTCAGGTCGCCGCCGAGCAGCATCATGCTGCTGTCGGCGCACAGGGCGAAGGCCGCCGCCAGACGGTTGAGGGCGCGGTAATAGGGCTGGCTGAGGTCGTCGCCGGGCACCTGGCCCAGGCGGTTGAGGGTCAGGCCGAGGAGGAAACTGCTGGCGGCGTTGCCGATGGCGAAGCCGATATGGCTCATCAGCAGCGAGTCGAACTCGGCCAGCGCCTGATCCTTGTCCTCGCGGTCGGCCAGGGCCATTTCCTTGAGCACGTAGGGATGGCAGCGAATGGCGCCCTGGCCGAAGATCATCAGGTTGCGCGAGAGGATGTTGGCGCCCTCGACGGTGATGAAGATCGGCGCACCCTGCCAGGAACGGGCCAGGTAGTTGTTCGGGCCCATGATGATACCCTTGCCGCCGTGCACGTCCATGGCGTGGCCGATGCACTCGCGGCCGCGTTCGGTCAGGTGATACTTGAGGATCGCCGAGAGCACCGAGGGTTTCTCGCCCAGGTCGACGGCGTTGGCGGTGAGGATGCGCGCGCTGTCCATCAGCCAGGCGTTGCCGCCGATGCGCGCCAGGGCCTCCTGAATACCTTCGAAGGCTGCCAGCGGCACGTTGAACTGCTCACGCAGTTGCGCGTACTGGCCGGTGGCGAGGCTGGTGAACTTGGCCGCGCCGGTGCCGACTGCCGGCAGCGAGATGGAGCGGCCGACCGACAGGCAGTTCATCAGCATCATCCAGCCCTTGCCCAGGTACTCCTGGCCGCCGATCAGGTACTCCAGCGGAATGAAGACGTCCTTGCCCGAGTTCGGCCCGTTCATGAAGGCAGCGCCCAGCGGCAGGTGACGGCGGCCGATTTCCACGCCGGGGGTATCGGTGGGAATCAGCGCCAGGCTGATGCCGAGGTCTTCCTTGTCGCCCAGCAGGTGATCCGGGTCGTAGGCCTTGAAGGCCAGGCCGAGCAGGGTGGCCACCGGGCCGAGGGTGATGTAGCGCTTCTCCCAGTTCAGGCGCAGACCGATCACTTCCTCGCCGTTGTACTGGCCCTTGCAGATGATCCCGGTGTCCGGCATGGCGCCGGCGTCGGAGCCGGCCAGCGGGCCGGTGAGGGCGAAGCAGGGGATGTCCTCGCCACGCGCCAGGCGCGGCAGGTAGTGCTGGCGCTGGGCGTCGGTGCCGTAATGCAGCAGCAGTTCGGCCGGGCCGAGGGAGTTGGGCACCATCACGGTGGAGGCCAGGTCGCCGCTGCGGGTCGCCAGTTTCATCGCCACCTGCGAGTGGGCATAGGCGGAAAAGCCCTTGCCGCCGTATTCCTTGGGAATGATCAGGGCGAAGAAGCCATGTTGCTTGATGTGCTCCCAGGCTTTCTCCGGCAGATCCATCTGCTGGCCGACCTGCCAGTCGCTGATCATCGCGCAGAGCTCTTCGGTGGGGCCGTCGATGAATGCCTGTTCTTCTTCGCTCAGCGTGGCCTTGGGATAGGCCAGCAGCTTGTCCCAGTCCGGCTTGCCGCTGAACAGTTCGCCATCCCACCAGACGGTGCCGGCTTCGATGGCGTCGCGTTCGGTTTCCGACATTGGCGGCAGCACGCGCTGGAACCAGGCGAACAATGGGCGGGTGAACAGTTGCCGGCGTAGATCGCCGAGCAGGATGAACGCGGCGACGGCACCGGTGACGATCCACAGCAACAATTGCAACCAACCCGGTACCGGGCTGAACAACGCCATGGCCAGCAGGTAGGCTGCGGTGATGCCGAGGGCAGGCAGGGCGGCGGTACGGCTATGGGCCAGGTAGGTGACCCCGAGCAGCAGAACCAGCAACCAGATGACGAGCATGTGCATTCCTCCATGATTCGAGCGGGCGACGCCCCGAGCATAGCGCTAATTGGCGGCAGGGGCGGTGAGCTTGGCCGGATCGTCGTCAGCGTGGCGCAATCGACGGGATTAGACTGAAGCGAACTTCAGGAGTATCCGTCATGCAGACCTGTCTACGTCCCGGCCGCTTCATTGACAGTGACCACCCAGCGGTAGTCGAGTTCGCCGAGCGTTGGCGTGGCGCCTCACGAGAACCGCTCGGTCAGGCTGTGGCGCTATATCTCGCGGTACGTGACGAGATTCGTTACAACCCCTATGCCTTCAGTCTCGATGCGCAGACATTGAAGGCCAGCCATGCGCTGGCGAGCGCTGAGTCCTACTGCGTACCCAAGGCCAATCTGCTTGCCGCTTGCGCCCGGCATTGCGGCATTCCCGCGCGTATCGGCCTGGCCGACGTGCGCAATCACCTGTCCACGCCGCGCCTGCTGGAGTTGCTGCGCAGCGAGGTGTTCGCCATGCACGGCTATACCGAACTCCATCTTAACGGGCGCTGGGTCAAGGCCACGCCGGCGTTCAACGAGGCGCTGTGCCGGGTATTCAAGGTAGCGCCGCTGGAATTCGACGGCGTGCATGACAGCGTCTTTCACCCCTATAACGACAGGGGCGAGCGTTACATGGAGTACCTGCACGACCACGGTCAGTTCGAAGATCTGCCCGAGCAGCTGTTCTTCGATCATCTGCGCGTCTGTTATCCGCACCTGTTCGAGGCCGGTGCGTTGCAGTTGAGTGGCGACATGCAGCGTGAGGTCAGTGTTATCGACTGAGTCGATAATCAAGATCGGCAGGACGGCCTTTTCTCCGCGCGTCAGGGTAGGTAGGGTGCATGCCAGCAATGAGCGGACGAAACACGCGGTTGCAATCGAGCGTCTTCGCCCTCATCTATAACGACCTCACTCTCGCGCGGGAAACCCCATCTTCATGAGCGCCGCCCTGACCATTCGCCAGTTGACCAAGACCTACGGAAACGGCTTCCAGGCCCTGCACGGCATCGATCTGGACGTTGCCGAAGGGGACTTCTTCGCCTTGCTCGGCCCCAACGGCGCCGGCAAGTCCACCACCATCGGCGTGCTCTCCACGCTGGTGAACAAGAGCAGCGGCACGGTCAGCGTGTTCGGCCATGACCTGGACCGCGAGCCTTACGCGCTCAAGCGCTGCCTGGGCGTGGTGCCGCAGGAGTTCAACTTCAACCAGTTCGAGAAGGTGTTCGACATCGTCGTCACCCAGGCCGGCTACTACGGCATTCCGCGTTCGATCGCCAAGGAGCGCGCCGAGCAGTACCTGACTCAGCTCGGCCTGTGGGACAAGCGTGACGTGGCTTCCCGCGAGCTGTCCGGCGGCATGAAGCGCCGCCTGATGATCGCCCGTGCACTGGTGCACCAGCCGCGCCTGCTGATCCTCGACGAGCCGACTGCCGGGGTGGACATCGAGCTGCGCCGTTCGATGTGGAGCTTCCTCACCGAGCTGAACAAGCAGGGCACCACCATCATCCTGACCACCCACTACCTGGAAGAGGCCGAGCAGTTGTGCCGCAACATCGGCATCATCGACCACGGCCGTATCGTCGAGCTGAGCAGCATGAAGGATCTGCTGAAAAAGCTGCACGTCGAGACCTTTCTCTTCGACCTCAAGGATTCCTACAGCTCAGTGCCGGCGCTGCAGGGCTATCCGGCACGCCTGGTCGATCACCACACCCTGGAAGTGCAGGTGGAGAAGAGTCAGGGCCTCAACGCGCTGTTCCAGCAACTGGCGCAGCAGCAGGTCGAGGTGCTCAGCCTGCGTAACAAGAGCAATCGCCTGGAGGAGCTGTTCGTCTCCCTGGTGGAAAAGAACCTGGCCAAGGTGGCGCAATGACCTCTCAGTACCTCAACAGCGAATTCGCCGCCAACCTGGTGGCCCTGCGTACCATCGTTCACCGTGAAATCCGCCGCTTCGTGCGCATCTGGCCGCAGACCCTGCTACCGCCGGCGATCACCATGGTCCTGTACTTCGTGATCTTCGGTAACCTGATCGGCCGGCAGATCGGCGACATGGGTGGCTTCAGCTACATGGAGTACATCGTGCCGGGGCTGATCATGATGTCAGTGATCACCAACAGCTACGGCAACGTGGTGTCGAGCTTCTTCGGCAGCAAGTTCCAGCGCAACGTCGAGGAGTTGCTGGTGTCGCCGGTATCACCGCACACCATTCTCATCGGTTTCGTCGTCGGTGGCGTGCTGCGCGGTCTGGCGGTGGGCTTCATCGTCACGCTGCTGTCGTTGTTCTTCACTCAGCTGCAGGTGCATCACCTGGGCGTGACCGTGTTGGTGGTGCTGCTGACGGCGACCATCTTCTCCTTAGGCGGCTTCGTCAACGCGGTGTATGCGCGCAACTT
>CAMPIF010000207.1 GCA_946886245.1 Ectopseudomonas composti
CGGCGTCGATGGCCTTCCTCTGCCCCAACGTCAACTCCTACCGCCGCTTCGGCGCTCAGTTCTACGTGCCCAACGCACCGAGCTGGGCGCTGGACAACCGCACCGTGGCCGTACGCGTACCGACCGGCAGCGCCGACGCAGTGCGCATCGAACACCGCGTGGCGGGTGCCGATGCCAACCCCTACCTGATGCTGGCGTCGATTCTCGCCGGCATCCACCACGGCCTGACCAACCAGATCGAACCCGGCGAGCCGATCGAGGGCAACTCCTACGAGCAGCTCGAACCCAGCCTGCCGAACAACCTGCGCGATGCCCTGCGCGAGCTGGACGACAGCGAAGTGCTGAACAAGTACATCGATCCGAAGTACATCGACATCTTCGTCGCGTGCAAGGAAGCCGAGCTGCAGGAGTTCGAGACCACCATCTCCGACCTCGAATACAACTGGTACCTGCACACCGTGTAACACCGAGAAAGCCGGCCGTAGAGCCGGCTTCTTTTTGCCTGCCAATTACCGCCTGCTCCGGCATCTTGCGGCTCGCCTCACGGCGGCTGCGCTGACATGCATCAACCATCGGCGAGCAAGACCGCCGGATACTGTTGCTTTCATCAATCGGGGAGTTACTCATGCAACGCGCTCTTGCCGTCATTCTGCTAGGCCTGACCTGCGGCCTGGCTCAGGCTGCCGACAGCATCCGGGTCTACAACTGGAACGATTACATCGCGCCGCAGGTGCTGGAAAATTTCACCCGCGACACCGGCATCGAGGTCGAGTACCACACCTTCGCCAGTGCCGAGGAGCTGGCACAGGCGCTGGACAGCGGCCAGCCGATCGACATCGCTGTGCCTTCGCACAATGACCTGCCAGCGCTGATCGCCAGCGGTCGCATTCGCCCGCTGGATTTCAACCTGCTGCCCAACCGCACACACCTGGACAAGCAGTTGCTGAGCAAGCTGGCTGCGGTCGACCCACAGAACCAGCACGCCGTCCCCTACCTGTGGGGCGCGGTTGGCCTGGCGATCAATACCCCGCAGGCCGAAGCGGCCTATGGCGGCCCGCTGCCGGACAGCTGGAGCCTGCTGTTCGACGCCGAACAGAGCAAGCGCCTGGCCAGTTGCGGCATAAGCGTGCTGGATGCGTCGGATGAAACCCTGTCGTTGCTGCTCAACTACCAGGGCCGCAGCCTGGCACGCAGCGCACCGAGCCGCGTCGAACGTGCCGGGGAGATACTCGACGCCCTGCGCCCGAACCTGCGCTATGTCGACAGTGAACGCTACATCGATGATCTCAACGACGGCCGCCTGTGCCTGGCCATGGCCTGGGTCGGCGATGCCCTGGCCGCCGCGCAGGCCGGCCAGCCGGTGCGCTTCGTGGTGCCGGAAGAGGGCTCGGTACTGTTCATCGACAACCTGGTGATCCCCGCCAATGCCAGCCGCCCGGAGCTTGCCCACCGCTTCATCGACTACCTGATGCAGCCGCAGGTGATCGCCCAGATCACCGCCGAGACGCTCTACCCCAACGGCAATGCCGACTCGGCACAGTTCATCGACAGCGCCCTGCTGGAACAGCCCGGGCTCTATCCGGATCAGGACACCAAGCGCCGCCTGTACCCACTGGAGGCGCTCTCGCAGAAGCATGCCCAGATACGCAACGACGTCTGGCAGCGTTTCCGCGACGGCAGTTGAACGGATGGCGAGGCTTGCCTCGCCAACACCGCCTGACGTCCAATAGCACCTCGCCCACCGAAGAGCTCACCATGTCCCGTACCGCCAGCACCCGCAAGCCGCGCGCCAGCAGCCAGGCACGGATCGCCGTGATCCTCGCAGCAGCACGCGAACTGCTGGCCGAGCAAGGCGTGGCCAATCTGTCGGTCTACACGGTGGCCGAGCACGCGAAGATTCCGCCGTCCTCGGTCTACCACTTCTTCGCCAGCGTACCGGCACTGCTCGAAGGCCTCACGGCAGACGTACACGCAGCCTTTCGCGCCTGCCTGCAGGAACCCGTCGAGCATGCCAGCCTGAACACCTGGCATGACCTGTCGCGTATCGTCGAACAACGCATGCTGGACATCTACGCGCGCGACGCCGCAGCGCGCCAGCTGATCCTCGCCCAGCACGGCCTGGCCGAAGTCACTCAGGCCGACCATCAGCACGACATCGAACTGGGCCGCCTGATGCAGGCATTGTTCGAGCGTCACTTCCCCCTGCCGCAATTACCGACGGATATCGATGTATTCGCCCTGGCCATGGAGCTGGGTGATCGCGTCTACGCCCGCTCCGTGCAACTGCATGGCGAAATCAGCCCACGCCTGGCCGAAGAGGGCATGCGCGTCTTCGACGCCTATCTGGGTCTGTACCTGCCCGCTGCGCTGCCAAAACGAGCCACGCCGCTTATCCCGTAGGGTGTCGCGGGGCCACCTGGCTATGCACACCGCCGACATCTCGGCAGTCGGGGCCTGGCGCGCACAGCGCGCCCCAGGGTTTGCAAAACCATGAACCCGACAAAAATCGAATGATTTTCGGAAAACCGATCAATCACGCCTTCTAATACCGATATTTATCGGATATAAATCGAGCATCCCGCCTTGGTCGATGTCCAGCCATGGCACTCCGAGAAGGCCTCCGCTGACGCCGGGTTGGCCTGTGAACGAGCCAAGAGGTGCTTCATGTCCCGTATCGTTACCGTCGCTGCGACCCAGATGGCCTGCTCCTGGGATACCGCCGCGAACATCGCCAATGCCGAGAAGCTGGTGCGCCAGGCAGCAGCCCAGGGCGCCCAGATCATCCTGATCCAGGAGCTGTTCGAGACCCCCTACTTCTGCCAGAAACCGAACGCCGACTACACCCAGCTGGCCACCAGGGTGGAAGACAATCCGGCCATCGTGCACTTCAAGAAAGTCGCCGCCGAACTGAAGGTGGTGCTGCCGATCAGCTTCTTCGAACGTGCCGGCCGCGCCCGCTTCAACAGCATCGCCATCATCGACGCCGACGGCAGCAATCTCGGTATTTATCGAAAAAGCCACATCCCCGATGGCCCCGGCTACCACGAGAAGTACTACTTCAACCCGGGCGATACCGGCTTCAAGGTCTGGGACACCGCCTATGCGCGCATCGGCGTGGGCATCTGCTGGGACCAATGGTTCCCCGAGAGCGCACGCAGCATGGCGCTGATCGGCGCAGAAATCCTCTTCTACCCCACCGCCATCGGTAGCGAGCCGCACGATGCCAACATCAGCTCGCGCGACCACTGGCAGCGCGTGCAGCAGGGTCATGCCGGCGCCAACCTGATGCCGCTGGTGGCCAGCAACCGCATCGGTCGCGAGGAACAGGACGGTTACCACATCACCTTCTACGGCAGTTCGTTCATCGCCAACCAGTATGGCGAGAAGGTCGAGGAACTGAACCAGACCGAGGAAGGCGTGCTGGTACACAGCTTCGACCTGAGCGAACTGGAGAAGGTGCGCACGGCCTGGGGTGTGTTCCGCGACCGTCGCCCGAACCTATACTGGCCGCTTTCCACGCTCGATGGTGAAACGCCGTCGATCCCCTAGGGTGCGCTGTGCGCACCTCACCCTCCAAACACTTTGCCGGTACGCATGGCGCACCCTACGGAACCAAGACATGAACACCCTGACCACCACACCACGTGCCGATGGCTTTCGCATGCCGGCAGAATGGGAACCGCACAGCCAGACCTGGATGGTCTGGCCCGAGCGCCCGGACAACTGGCGCAACGGCGGCAAGCCAGCCCAGGCTGCCTTCACCGCCGTGGCCAAGGCCATCGCCCAGTTCGAGCCGGTAACCGTCTGCGTATCCGCGGCGCAGTATGAGAACGCCCGCGCACGCCTGGATGAAGCCAACATCCGCCTGGTGGAAATCACCACCGATGACGCCTGGGTGCGCGACACCGGCCCGACCTTCGTCAGCAACGCCAGCGGCGAAGTGCGCGGCGTGGACTGGTCGTTCAATGCCTGGGGCGGCTTCGACGGCGGTCTGTACTGGCCGTGGCTGCGTGACGATCAGGTGGCGCGCAAGATCCTCGAGATCGAAGGCTGCAAGCGCTACCGCACCGAAGGCTTCGTGCTCGAGGGCGGTTCGATCCATGTCGATGGCGAAGGCACCCTGATCACCACCGAAGAGTGTCTGCTGAACAGGAACCGCAATCCGCACCTGTCGCGTGAGGAAATCGAGGCCGTGCTGCGCGAGCACCTGGCCATCGCCACGGTGATCTGGCTACCGGACGGCCTGTACAACGACGAGACCGATGGCCACGTCGACAACTTCTGCTGCTACGTGCGCCCCGGTGAAGTGCTGCTGGCCTGGACCGACGATGCGAACGACCCCAACTACCCGCGCTGCCAGGCCGCCATGCGCGTGCTGGAAAGCGCGCGCGATGCCAAGGGCCGCCAGCTGGCCGTGCACAAGATGCCGATTCCTGGCCCGCTTCACGCCAGCGCAGAAGAATGCGCAGGCGTCGACATCGTCGACGGCAGCCAGGAACGCAGCCCGGAGGTTCGCCTGGCCGGCTCCTACGTCAACTTCCTCATCGTCAACGGCGGCATCGTCGCGCCGAGCTTCGATGACCCGAAGGACGAAGAGGCGCGCGCCATCCTCGAGCGTATTTTCCCCGAGCACCGCGTGGTGATGGTGCCAGGCCGCGAGATTCTGCTCGGCGGCGGCAATATCCACTGCATCACCCAGCAGCAGCCCAAAGGCTGAGCAACGTAGGGTGGACAACGCGAAGCTTGTCCACCAAAGGCGACACCCCTGCCTTCCGGCAATGGTGGATAAACACAGCGTTATCCACCCTACGGCGGATTTACCCGCCTACGCCGGTAAACGCCCGGCACATGCCGGGCGTTTTCGTTAGCGCCAACTCACTCGAACGGCTGCGGCCGCGGCGTGGCGTTGTTCGACGGCGGCAGGATCGGCAAGGCAAAGCTCGGCTGCTCGCCAGTCAAAGTCTTGAGGAATGCGGTGATCTTGCCGATCTCGCCTTCGCTCAACTGCCGGCCGAGCTGCAACCGCGCCATGATGTCCACCGACTCCTCCAGCTTCCAGTAGGCGCCGTCATGGAAGTAGGGATAGGTCAGTTCGACGTTGCGCAGGGTCGGCACCTTGAACTTGAAGCGGTCGGCATCCTTGCCGGTCAGGCCAGCCACACCTTCGGCCGGGTTGCTGGTTTCGTAGGGTTCGACGAGCCCCATCTTCTGGAACGAGTTGCCGCCCAGCGCCGGCCCGTTGTGGCATGCCACGCAGCCGATGGACTTGAACAGCTCGTAGCCCTCCCGCTCGGCCTGGGTGATGGCCTGCTGGTCGCCCTTGAGCCAGAGGTCGAAGCGCGAATTGGGCGTGACCAGGGTCTTTTCGAACTCGGCGATGGCGTCGGTCACCTCATCGAGGGTGATTTCGTCGGTCTTGTACACGGCCTTGAACGACTCGCGGTACTGCGGGATCGAGCGCAGCACGTCGATGGCGAGAATGTGGGTGAAGGCCATCTCCATCGGGTTGGCGATGGGGCCGGCAGCCTGTTCCTTGAGGTCGGCGGCGCGGCCATCCCAGAACTGCGCCAGGTTGAGACTGGAATTGAGCACGGTCGGCGAGTTGATCGGCCCTTGCTGCCAGTTGTGACCGATGGAGCTGGGCAGGTTGTCGCTGCCGCCCATCGACAGGTTGTGGCAGGCGTTGCAGGAAATGAACCCCGAGCGCGACAGGCGCGGATCGAAGAACAGCTGCTTGCCCAACTCCACCTTGGCCGGATCGGTGATCTCGGCCGGTGCGATAGGCTCGACGGGTTCGCTGACCGGTACATTGGCCCAGGCGCTGGCGCCCAGGCACAACCCGACCATCAGGCTCAGAGTGCGCATGCGTATCTCTCCTCGGGTATTGGCTGTTCTGGTTATGCCTTGACCATGCCCAGCGCGAACTCGGGGCGGCTTGATCTACATCAAGCCGCACATGCATGCCGCCTCAGTGGATTTGTTTCATTTCATTTTGCAGGTGCTGATACCCAGCAGTGGATACGCCGGGCAGAAACGGAAGATGCCGGTCGCCAGTGGCACCACACCGATCCAGCCCCACAGGCCGATGACGCCGGCCAGGCTCAGCGCGATAAGGATCAGACCTGCGGCGATGCGCAGACTGCGGTCGAGCGTTCCAACATTGGCTTTCATCGAGTTTCTCCAGGTCAACGTCCACGCCGGCCTTCCAGCGCGGTAAAGATCAGCATGCCGGCGAGCATCGCCGCGACGAACAGCAGTGCCTGCCAGTGCCCGGTCAGCAGGATGGCAACGGCCGGCCCCGGACAGATGCCGGCGATACCCCAACCGACACCGAACAGCAGGCTGCCACCAATCAGGCGAGCATCGAGGTCGCGACGCGTCGGCAGCTGCATGGCGCCGCCCAGCAGGGCCTTGGCACGCCGCTGCGCCAGATTCAGCGGCAGCACCGCTGCGCCGATTGCACCTGCCATCACTAGGGCGAGAGACGGGTCCCAGTCACCGGCCAGATCGAGAAAGGCCAGCACCTTGGTCGGATCGGCCATGCCCGCCAGCAACAGACCGAGGCCAAACAGCAGGCCGCAGGCGAATGCACTGAGTCTGACCATGTTCATGCCCCCAACAGATGACGCAGAACAAAGACCGTGACGAAACCGCTGGCCATGAAGCACAAGGTTGCCAGCATGGAGCGCGGCGACAGACGGGAAATACCGCAGACGCCATGGCCGCTGGTGCAGCCCGAGCCATAGCGGGTACCGATACCGACCAGCAAGCCGGCAACGATCAAGCCCAGGCTGCCCGTCTCGAATCGAATAGCCGGCAATGCCGCGAACACTCCCCAGAGCAAGGGCGCCAGAAGCAGGCCAAGAAGGAATGCCGCCTTTTCACCTCGCCCCTCAGCACCGCGTTGCAGCAGACTGCCGAGCAGGCCGCTGATACCGGCAACCCGGCCATTTACCAGGGCGAACACGGAGGCCGCCAGGCCGATCAGGGCACCGCCAGCCAGAGCACTCCAGGGCGTGAAAGCAGCCCAGTCGACGTTCATTGCCGGCCCTCGCAGAACAGGTGGTAGAGGGTCTCGATCACCGCCAGCGCCGCCGGACTGCTGATGCGATAGAAGATCTGCTTGCCGTCGCGACGGGTTGCCACCAGCCCTTCGCGGCGCAGCACAGCCAGTTGCTGGGACAACGTGGGCTGCTGGATACCGAGCAGCGTCTCCAGTTCGCTGACATTGAGCTCGCCCTGCGACAGCTGGCAAAGCAGCAGCAGACGATCCGGATTGGCCAGCGCCTTGAGCAGTTGTCCGGCAGCGTCGGCATTGGCGCGCAGTTGCTGGATATCGATGGATTCGACCATGGAACACCTTCACTCAAAACAATATGTATTTTTATATATTGTTTTGAGTGAAGGTGTCAACGCCAATGCACAATGGAGCAG
>CAMPIF010000208.1 GCA_946886245.1 Ectopseudomonas composti
AGGTGTGGCGCCCGTAAGGGGCGCAACCCAAACGCTCAGCGCACGCAGTAACGGACAATGCCAAGCCCGTGAGCAAAACGCACACAAACTTGCCAGTCCGGTTTCAACCCGGACGCTCCCCAAACTATGCGAAGAACCAAAAAAAGGCCGCCTCGTGGGCAGCCTTTTTTTGTTTCGAGGGTCTCTTACGCAGTGGTAGCGCTCTGACGCAGACCCAGAATGCGGTCCAGCACCACCACCAGAACCAGCGTCACCGCTACCGGCAGCAGCCAGCCCAGGCTTTGACCGGCCAGCGGTAGTTGCCCGAACCAGGCTGGAACCTTGTCGGCCCAGGGGGTCGCGGCAACACCATCGGCAACGCCGAAAATCAGCGTAACGGCCATCACCGGCACGAACACCAGCGCCTGGGAAACCCACAGCCGGTTGGCCAGGCTCAGGGCAACCAGCACGATAGCCAGCGGATACAGACCCACCAGAACCGGAATCGAGAAGCTGATCAGTTGGGTCAGGCCCTGATTGGCCACCACCAGGCTGAACAGGCCGAACAGAATCACCACACTGCGGTAGGAAACCGGCAGCAATTTGCTGAAGAACTCGCCACAGGCAGTCAGCAGACCAACCGCCGTGGTCAGACAGGCCAGGGTGATGACCACCGCCAGCAGCAGGCTGCCGGTAGTGCCGAACGTGTGCTGCACGTAGGTGGTCAGCACCTGCACGCCATTTTGCGCATCACCCGCAATGCCCTGGCTGGTAGCGCCGAGATAGAACAGCGCCAGATACACCAGCGACAGACCGATGGCCGCGATAACGCCGGCGATTACCGAATAACGCGTGACAAGGCCTGCGTCGCTGACACCTCGGTCGCGAATGGCGCTGGCGATCACGATGCCAAACACCAGCGCGCCCAGGGTGTCCATGGTCAGGTAGCCCTGCAGGAAGCCCTGCACCAGCGGCGCCTCGCGGTAGCTGTCGGCGACCACGCCAATCTCGCCAGCCGGCGCGAACAGCGCAGCACCGCCCAGCACTAGCAGCGCAGCCAGCAGTACCGGCGTGATGAACTTACCGATACGGTCGACCAGTTGACCGGGATTGAGCGAGAGGAACAGCACGGCCGCGAAATACACCAGGGTATAGATCAGCAGCGGCGCGCCTTCGTTACCGGTGAACGGCGCGATGCCCATCTCGAAGGACACCACGGCGGTACGCGGCGTGGCGAACAGCGGGCCGATGGCCAGGTAAACCGCTACCGCGAGGATTGCACCCGCGACCTTACCCAGGGGAGCAGTGAGCAGATCCATACCGCCGCCCACTCGGGCCAGGGCCACCACAGTCAAAAGCGGCAAGCCGACACCGGTCAGCAGGAAGCCGAGTGCCGCGGGAAGCAGATTCTCCCCGGCGGCAAGACCAGCACTGGGCGGGAAGATGATATTGCCTGCGCCGAGAAACAACGCAAATGTCATGAAGCCGAGGGCCAGGAGGTCCGAGCCTTTCAAACGAGTCATAAAGGGAAATACCACAAGCAGGAAATCGAAGAGTTGCGGGGGTTTCCTTGAGGGATCGGGGAAACGTCGCCCGAGCGTTTGGCTCGAACCACTGCAGGCATCGCCAGGCGCTTGTGGCGCCACGGACACGATAAGGCGCGCATACTAACGAAAAGCGTCCGTCAGCAGCACAGTTGGCGGACGAGCTGTCGAACTGGCGTAACTGACTGTCGCATCGGCAAAAGTTATGAGAAATCTGACCGCCACACTTTCGCTGCCTGCCTGGACCGCCCCTTATAGGACTCGGCAGCCCGCTCGCGGTGCAGGAGAAACCGAAAAATGAAAAAGGCCGCTCGAGAGCGGCCTTTGTCGTTGAGCGCGAGGCTTACTCGGCCAGGCGCCAAGTGGTGCCGCCCTTGCCGTCTTCCAGCACCACGCCCATGGCAGTGAGCTGGTCGCGGATACGGTCGGATTCCGCCCAGTTCTTGTCGGCGCGGGCCTGCAGACGCGCTTCGATCAGTGCATCGACCTCAGCAGCATCGACCTTGCCGGCGGCACCCGCCTGCAGGAAAGCCTCGGGTTCGAGCTGCAGCACGCCAAGCACGCTGGCCAGTTGCTTGAGCTGAGCGGCCAGCCCGGCGGCGGCCTGCACATCGGATTCGCGCAGGCGGTTGACCTCGCGGATCATCTCGAACAGCACGGCGCAGGCTTCTGGCGAGTTGAAATCGTCGTCCATCGCCGCGCCAAAGCGCTCGACGAAGGCCTCGCCACCGACAGGCACGGCGTCCGGCAAACCTTTCAGGCCGTTGTAGAAGCGCTCCAGGGCGCCCTTGGCTTCCTTGAGGCTCTCTTCGGAGTAATTGATCGGGCTGCGGTAGTGGCTGGACACCAGCAGGTAGCGCACCACCTCCGGGTGGTACTTCTCCAGCACCTCGCGGATGGTGAAGAAGTTGCCCAGGCTCTTGGACATCTTCTCGCCGTCCACGCGCACCGCGCCGGCGTGCATCCAGGCGTTGGCGTACTGCTTGCCAGTGGCCGCCTCGCTCTGCGCGATCTCGTTCTCGTGGTGCGGGAACACCAGGTCCGGGCCGCCGCCGTGGATGTCGAAGGTCTCGCCCAGGCAGCAGGTGGACATCACCGAGCACTCGATGTGCCAGCCTGGCCGGCCCTTGCCCCAGGGCGAATCCCAGCTCGGCTCACCCGGCTTGGCGCTTTTCCAGAGCACGAAGTCCAGCGGGTCTTCCTTGATTTCGTCGACCTCGATACGCGCGCCGATCTTAAGCTCGTCGATCTTGCGCCTTGAGAGCTTGCCGTAGGTCTCGAATCGGGTGACGCGGTAATACACGTCGCCATTGCCCGGCGCATAGGCGTAGCCCTTGTCGATCAGGGTCTGGATCATCTGGTGCATGCCGGCGATATGGCCGGTGGCGCGCGGTTCGATGTCCGGGCGCAGCACGGACAGGCGCGCCTCGTCCTCGTGCATGGCCGCGATCATGCGCTCGACCAGCGCCTCGAACGGTTCGCCGTTTTCGTTGGCGCGACGGATGATCTTGTCATCGATGTCGGTGATATTGCGCACGTAGGTCACGTCGTAGCCGCGCTGACGCAGCCAGCGGGTAACCACGTCGAAGGCGACCATCACGCGGGCGTGACCGATGTGGCAGAAGTCATAGACGGTCATGCCGCACACATACATGCGTACGTGATTGCCTTCCAGCGGTTTGAACCCTTCCTTGACCTTGCTCAGGGTGTTGTAGATTGACAGTGCCATTACTGCCCCCAGGAGTCGCGCAGGGTCACGGTGCGATTGAACACCAGGGCAGCGGCGGTCGAATCCTTGTCCAGGCAGAAATAACCTTCGCGCTCGAACTGGAAGCGATCGTCGGCAGTGGCCTGAGCCAGCGACGGCTCGGCGCGGCAACCGGTGAGCACCACCAGAGACTCGGGGTTGATGTTGTCGAGGAAGCTGCCGCCCTCTTCGCTCTTCTCCGGATTGGCCGAGCGGAACAGGCGATCATACAGGCGCACTTCGCACGCAACGCTCTCGGCCGCAGGCACCCAGTGGATCACGCCCTTGACCTTGCGGCCTTCCGGGTTCTTGCCCAGGGTGTTCTCGTCATAGGAGCAGCGCAGTTCGACGATGTTGCCGGCGGCGTCCTTGATGGCTTCGTCGGCGCGGATCACGTAACTGCCGCGCAGACGCACTTCGCCACCAGGAATCAGGCGCTTGAAGCCGTCCGGCGGGGTTTCCTCGAAATCGCTGGCGTCGATGTAGATCTCGCGGGAGAACGGCAGCACGCGGGTGCCGATGTCCTGCTTCGGGTGACGCGCCAGCTCCAGATGCTCGACCTTGCCTTCGGGGTAATTGCTGATCACCACTTTCAGCGGCTTGAGCACGCACATGGCGCGCGCGGCGTTGGCGTCCAGATCATCGCGGATGGCGAATTCCAGCATGCCGATATCCACCAGGCCGCCGGCACGGTTGACGCCAATCATGTCGCAGAATGCACGGATCGACGCCGGGGTATAGCCACGACGACGATAACCGGACAGGGTCGACATGCGCGGATCGTCCCAACCGTTGACGTGCTTCTCGTCCACCAGTTGCTTGAGCTTGCGCTTGCTGGTGATGGTGTAGTTCAGGTTCAGCCGGGCAAATTCGTACTGGCGCGGCTGCGCCGGCACCGGCAGGTTCTCCAGGAACCACTCGTACAGCGGGCGGTGGTCTTCGAACTCCAGGGTGCAGATCGAATGGGTAATGCCTTCGATGGCGTCCGACTGACCGTGGGTGAAGTCGTAGCTCGGGTAGATGCACCACTTGTCACCGGTCTGGTGGTGATGGGCGTGGCGAATGCGGTAGAGGATCGGATCGCGCAGGTTGATGTTCGGCGACGCCATGTCGATCTTGGCGCGCAGCGAACGGGCACCGTCCGGGAACTCACCGGCTTTCATGCGGGCGAACAGGTCGAGGTTCTCTTCCACGGAGCGCTCGCGGAACGGGCTGTTCTTGCCTGGCTCGTTCAGGCTGCCACGGTATTCGCGCATCTCTTCGGCATTGAGGTCGCAGACGAAGGCCTTGCCAGCCTTGATCAGCTCGACGGCCCAGGCGTGCAGTTGATCGAAATAGTTGGAGGCGTAGCGCTCTTCGCCGGCCCACTTGAAGCCCAGCCACTCGACGTCCGCCTTGATCGCGTCGATATATTCCTGGTCTTCCTTGGCCGGGTTGGTGTCGTCGAAACGCAGGTTGCACTGGCCGCCGAACTCTTCGGCCAGGCCGAAGTTCAGGCAGATGCTCTTGGCATGGCCGATGTGCAGGTAGCCGTTGGGCTCCGGCGGAAAGCGGGTCACGATCTTGGCGTGCTTGCCGCTGTCCAGATCAGCCTGGACGATGGGGCGCAGGAAGTTGGCAGCTTTTTCGACGGTAGGCTTGCTCATGGTGTCCTTAACAATACTGGCGCGGCACAGGGTAGGCCGCTTCGGGCAAAGTCCGTATCATAACCAACCTGTCAAGCCCCTGACAGGGTGCATGCCACCCTGACAAGCGCTGTTTCTCCCCGAGCCACAGGCTCGAACCTGCCTCATCACGGATACGATCATGATCAAACTGCACACCAACCACGGCGTCATCACCCTGAACCTGTTCGCCGACAAGGCCCCGGAGACCGTGGCCAACTTCGAGCAATACGTGAAGGAAGGCCATTACGACGGCACCATTTTCCACCGCGTGATCGGCAATTTCATGATCCAGGGCGGCGGTTTCGAGCCTGGCATGAAGCAGAAGCCGACCCGCGCACCGATCAAGAACGAAGCCAACAACGGCGTCGCCAACAAGGTCGGCACCGTCGCCATGGCCCGTACCATGGAGCCGCACTCGGCATCCGCGCAATTCTTCATCAACGTCGCCGACAACGGCTTCCTCAACCACAGCGCACCGACCGTACAGGGCTGGGGCTACGCAGTGTTCGGTGAAGTGGTCGAAGGCATGGACGTGGTCGAGAAGATCAAGGGCGTCGCCACCACCATGAAATCCGGCCACCAGGACGTACCGGTCGACGATGTGATCATCGAGAAGGCCGAAGTCGTAGCCGAGTAAGTCGATGATCCTGCTGATCTCCGATCTGCACCTCGAAGAGAAACGCCCGGACATCACCCGGGCGTTTCTGCATTTTCTCGCCACTCGCGCGCGCCAGGCCGAGACGCTGTACATCCTCGGCGACTTCTTCGAAGTCTGGATCGGCGACGACGGCATGACGGCCTTCCAGCACGAAATCGCCTGCGCCCTGCGCGAGCTGAGCGACGCCGGCACGCGTATCTACCTGATGCACGGCAATCGCGACTTTCTCATCGGCCAGCGCTTCTGTCGTGAGGCCGGCTGCACCCTGCTGCGTGATCCGCACAAGGTGCAGATGAATGGCGAGCCGGTGCTGCTGATGCACGGCGACAGCCTGTGCACCCTGGACGTCGGCTACATGAAACTGCGGCGCTGGCTGCGCAATCCGCTATCGCTGCTGATCCTGCGCCACCTGCCGCTGAGCACGCGGCAGAAGCTGGCGCGCAAGCTGCGCAACGAAAGCCGCGCGCAAACGCGGATGAAAGCCAGCGAGATTGTCGACGTCACCCCGCAAGAAGTGATCAAGGTGATGGCCGCATATGGCGTACGCACGCTGATCCATGGCCACACTCACCGGCCGGCGGTGCATGAGCTGAAAGTCAACGATCAAGCGGCACGACGTATCGTGCTGGGGGACTGGGACCGCCAGGGCTGGGCATTGCAGGTCGATGACGAGGGCTTCAAGCAGGCGCCGTTCGAACTGACGAGCGCCTGACCGTAGCCCGGATGAAATCCGGGGAAGCAACCCTCAAGATCGCCCCGAATTTCATCCGGGCTACGACACTGCAGGGCTTTGCTCCCCTCTCCCGCTTGCGGGAGAGGGTCATCAGATGGCCGCTTCGCGGCCGCTCCCTGCGGGCACGCCGCTGTGAAAACGAAACTGCTCATCCGGCGTGGTGATCAGCTCCTGCTCCACGGCGCGCACCACCTCGATACGTGCATCGACATCAGCCGCATCACCATACAGGTAGGCGAGCTTGAGATAACCCCGGTAGTGGCGCCCTTCGCTCTCCAGCAACCCGGCGTAGAACTTGGCCAGTTCGGCATCCAGACGCGGCACCAGCGCGGCGAAGCGCTCACATGAGCGCGCCTCGATGAACGCGCCCACCACCAGCACATCCACCAACCGTTCCACTTCACCTCCACGCAGCAACGCGCGCAGACCGGCGGCGTAGCGCGAGGCGGAAACATGGCGGACCTCGATGCCACGTCCGCGAATGATCTTGCTCACCTGCTCGAAGTGCACCAGTTCCTCACGAGCCAAACGCGACATTCTCGCGGTCAATTCGGTCTTGGTCAGGTAGCGCCCCATCAGGCTCAGGGCCGTCTGCGCGGCCTTGTATTCCAGATTGCGGTGGTCGAGCAGGAGGATTTCCTGCTGGCGCAGGGCCTCGTCCAGCCAGGCATCCGGGGTGGCGACGCCCCCGAGAAACCCAAGAATTTCCTGCAGGATCGACACAGGTTCCTCACCATTACTCGGAACATGCTCGTAATTTGACATCATATCTGAAGCGCTCTAGGTGCTGGCGAGGTTGAAAATGGCGGGCCATTATACGAGTGGCAGGCCGGACGACCAGCACGCCGTTGATGCAGGTCAAGAAGCCGCTGGCAACGACGCACCTATAGTTGAATAAGTGCTATTCATTTTCAGGGAGACGACCATGCAAGCGATCCGTAGCATTCTGGTGGTGATGGAGCCCCAACACCCCGAAGGTCTCGCACTGAAGCGGGCAAAACTGATAGCCGGAGTCACCCAATCGCATCTGCACCTGCTGGTCTGCGACAAGAAAGGCGAGCACAGCGCCTGGCTCGAAGCTCTCAGCAGCAGCC
>CAMPIF010000209.1 GCA_946886245.1 Ectopseudomonas composti
AGACCGGCAGTTTCTCAAGAAAAGCCGCTGCTCGAGAGCGTGGCGCATGCTGGCGGCGAGTTGCACCCGCCCTACGAGATTGGCAGCAGACGACGGTGGGCGCGCTGTGCGGCGCTGTTGCGAATCGCCCAGCGCAGCAGCCCGGCTGTGCGTTGCACGCTGCTGCGAATCAGCGGACGGCGCCAGGGAGCCTGATGCTCGCCGAGCAGATCGCTGGCCCAGTCCGGCAGCAGCTCAACGCCGGCCTGCATCATCAGGTTGCCGAAGGGCTTGGCGAGCATGTTGGGCATCGGTGCGGCATACAGCAGTCGCACCACTTCGCGGGTGCGCTCGTCACACAGCAACTGCGCACGCATGCGCTCGAGGTAGTCGCCGATGGCCTGGCGCGACGTGGGCACGTCCTGTGCGCCGAGGCGCTCGGCGATCAACGCCACTTCGCGGTAGTAGCGATCCTGTTCGGCCATCGCTAGCTGCGGGTCGACATAGCGCAGGTAACCGGCGAGAAACTGGCTGACCTCGGAGACATGCACCCAGGTCAGCAGCTCGGGATCGCTGGCGGCATAGGGGCGGCCGTCCGGCGCGCTGCCGACCACCTGCAGATGGATGGTGCGCACCTTGTCGATCAGTCGCTCGGCATCGTGCAGGCCGCCGTAGGTGGTGCCGGCGATGAACAGGCTGGTGCGGCGCAGGCGGCCGAGCATGTCCTGGCGAAAGGTGGAGTGGTCCCACACGCCGGCCAGTGCCAGCGGGTGGAGCATCTGCAGGAGCAGGGCGGAGATGCCGCCGACCATCATTGCGGTAAAGTCGGCATGGACTTTCCAGACCATCGACTCGGGGCCGAACAGGCCGGCATCACCGCGCGGCTGGTCAAGATCGAGCACACCCAGCGAAGCGCCGGTGAGGCTGTGCACCTGTTTTTCGATCTGACGACGTAGGCTTTCCATGGCGCGCAGTTTCGGCGCTTGGCAGGCACAAGACAAGATGCGCCCGGCCCTTTCAGGCCGGGCGCGAGTCTCAGCGGTTGAGGCGCTGATCGATCAGGCTGTCGACCACGCTCGGGTCGGCCAGGGTCGAGGTGTCGCCCATGTTCTCCAGCTCGTTGCAGGCGATCTTGCGCAGGATGCGCCGCATGATCTTGCCCGAGCGGGTCTTGGGCAGGCCCGGCGCCCACTGGATCAGCTCCGGCTTGGCGAAACTGCCGATCTCCTTGCCGACCAGGCTCAGCAGATCCTTCTTCAGCTCGTCGGACGGCTCCTGGCCATTCATCAGGGTGACGTAGGCGTAGATGCCCTGGCCCTTCACGTCGTGCGGGTAGCCGACCACTGCCGCCTCGGCCACGGCATCGTGCAGTACCAGCGCACTTTCCACCTCGGCGGTGCCGATACGGTGACCCGAGACGTTGATCACGTCATCCACGCGGCCGGTGATCCAGTAGTAGCCGTCCTCGTCGCGGCGCGCGCCGTCACCCGTGAAGTAGTAGCCGGGGTAGGGCTTGAAGTAGGTGTCGATCATGCGCTGATGATCGCCGTAGACGCTGCGGATCTGGCTCGGCCAACTGGCCTTGATGGCCAGCACGCCGCTGCCGGGGCCGTCGATCTCCTTGCCCTGTTCGTCGAGCAGCACCGGCTGCACGCCGAAGAAGGGGCGGGTGGCCGAGCCCGGCTTGAGGTCGGTGGCGCCGGGCAGCGGGGTGATCAGGATGGAGCCGGTTTCGGTCTGCCACCAGGTGTCGACGATGGGGCAGCGGGTATCGCCCACCACATGGAAGTACCACTCCCAGGCTTCCGGGTTGATTGGCTCGCCGACCGTGCCGAGCAGGCGCAGGCTGCTGCGCGAGGTGCTCTTGACCGGCGCCTCGCCTTCGCGCATCAGCGCGCGCAGGGCCGTGGGGGCGGTATAGAAGATGTTGACCTGGTGCTTGTCGATCACCTGCCAGAAGCGCGAGGCGTCCGGGTAGTTGGGCACGCCTTCGAACATCAGCGTGGTGGCGGCGTTGGCCAGCGGACCGTAGACGATGTAACTGTGCCCGGTGACCCAGCCGACATCGGCGGTGCACCAGTAGATGTCGCCCTCGTGGTAGTCGAACACGTACTTGTGGGTCATCGCCGCGCCGAGCAGGTAGCCGCCGGTGGTGTGCAGCACGCCCTTGGGCTTGCCGGTGGAGCCTGAGGTGTAGAGGATGAACAGTGGGTCCTCGGCGTCCATCGGCTCGGCCGGGCAGTCCGCACTGGCTTCCTTGAGCGCCTGGTGGTACCAGAGGTCGCGACCTTCAACCCAGGCGACGTCACCCTGAGTGCGCTCGACCACCACCACGGTGGACACGTCCGGGCAGCTCTGCAGCGCCTTGTCGACGTTGTTCTTCAGCGGGATGTACTTGCCGCCGCGTACGCCTTCGTCGGCGGTGATCACCGCACGGCAGTCGGCATCGAGAATGCGGTCGCGCAGGGCGTCCGGGGAGAAACCGCCGAACACCACCGAATGCACGGCGCCTATGCGCGCGCAGGCGAGCATGGCGTAGGCCGCCTCGGGAATCATCGGCATGTAGATGCATACCCGGTCGCCTTTCTTCACGCCACGGCCCTTGAGCACGTTGGCCAGGCGACTGACGTTGTGGTGCAGCTTGTTGTAGGTGATGTGCGCCGACTCGGCCGGGTTATCGCCTTCCCAGATGATGGCGATCTGTTCGCCGCGCTGCTCCAGGTGACGGTCTATGCAGTTGTAGGCGACGTTGAGCTGGCCGCCCTTGAACCACTCGGCGTGGCCCTGTTTCAGGTCGCTGGCATGCACCTGATCCCAGGGTTTGAACCACTGAAGAAAGGCCTTGGCCTGCTCGGCCCAGAAGGTTTCGGGCTGCTCGACGGACTGCTGGTACAGGCGCAGATAGGCATCGTTATCCAGGTGTGCACGCTGGCGCACCGCGTCGGTCACGGGGTGACGGGTGATCTCGAACATGGCGGGGTCCTTGTAATTGTTTGTCCGCAACAGGCACAAGGGTGCACCCAGGCAGGTGCTTGGTTCAAGGGGCGATGTTCCAGGGAAGGGGAGAGTCGAGGCGACGAAAGCAGGGACGCAGCCCAGCGCTTGGCGCCGGGCTGCGACAATAGGTGGGATCAGCCGCGATGATGCTCGCGGAAATGGGCGATCAGACCCTGGGTCGAGGCATCCGATGCGTTACTGTCGAGCTGGCCCGTCAGGCGCTGATAGACCTCCTTGCCCATCTCCTTGCCCAGCTCCACGCCCCACTGGTCGAAGGCATTGATGCCCCAGATCGCGCTCTGCACGAATACCTTGTGCTCGTACAGCGCGACCAGCGCGCCCAGCTCGAACGGCGCGATGCGATTCATCACCAGGATGTTGCTCGGACGGTTGCCGGGGATCACCTTGTGTGGCGCCAGGCGCTGCACCTCGTCTTCGCTCAATCCCTTGGCGCGCAGTTCGGCTTCGGCCTCTGCGCGCGTCTTGCCCTGCATCAACGCCTGGGCCTGCGACAGGCAGTTGGCGAACAGCCACTGGTGATGGTCGGAGAGCGGGTTGTAGCTGTTGACCGGGACGATGAAGTCCGCCGGGACCAGCAGGCGGCCCTGATGCAGCAACTGGTGGTAGGCATGCTGGCCGTTGCAGCCGACGCCGCCCCAGATGATCGGCCCGGTGGCGATGTCCAGTGACGTGCCGTCCTGGCGCACGCTCTTGCCGTTGGACTCCATGTCCAGCTGCTGCAGGTGCTTGGTGAAGTTACGCAGGTAATGATCGTAGGGCAGGATCGCATGGCTCTGCGCGCCCCAGAAGTTGGTGTACCAGATGCCCAGCAGGGCCATCAGCACGGGCATGTTCTCGGCCAGCGGCGCCTGGGTGAAGTGCTGGTCCATGGCGTAGGCGCCGGCCAGCAGTTCCTTGAAGTTGGATACGCCGATGGCCAGGGCGATGGGCAGGCCGATGGCCGACCACAGCGAATAGCGCCCGCCGACCCAGTCCCACATGGGGAAGATGTTCTCTTCGCCGATACCGAATTCGATGGCGGCCTTGCGGTTGCTGGTCACCGCGATGAAGTGGCGGTGCAATTGCTCTTCCGGGCCGCCCATGGCCAGGTACCAGTCGCGCGCGGCCAGGGTGTTCTTGAGGGTTTCCAGGGTGCCAAAGGACTTGCTGGAAACGATGAACAGGGTGGTTTCCGGATCGAGGCGGGCGGTCAGCTCGCGGAATTCGCTGCCGTCGATATTGGCCAGGTAGTGGCAGCGCACACCGCGCTGCGTGAACGGGCGCAGCGCTTCGGAAACCAGTTGCGGACCGAGGAACGAGCCACCAATGCCGATGTTGACCACTTCCTTGATCGGTTTCTCGCTGTAGCCGCGCCACAGCCCGCTGTGAATGCGACTGACCAGCTCGGTGACCTGATTCAGAACGCGATGGACCTCGGGGATGATGTCATGGCCGTCGACCAGCAGGCGGCGGCCGATCGGGCTGCGCAGCGCCGTATGCAGCGCGGCGCGGCCTTCCGAAGCATTGACCTGCTCACCGTTGTACAGGTTGGCGATGGACTCCTGCAGACCGGCCTGCTCGGCCAGTTGAATCAGCAGCTCGAGGCCGCGCTCATCGATCAGGTTTTTCGAGTAATCCAGCAGCAGCCCGCAGCTGTCGAGAGAAAAACGCTGGTAGCGCCTTGTGTCCGCAGCGAAGGCCTCGCGCATGCTGAAACCGGCCATCTCGGCACGATGTTGCTGCAGGGCCTGCCAGGCGGGCAGGGTGGTGACGTCTTGAGGCTGCTGGTAATAGGCCATCGGAGCTCCTGATCCACAAAAGCAAAAGGCCCGGATCGATCCGGGCCTCTGAGAGTTTAACCGGCTGCCTTTGCAGGCAGCTACTGGCGTGGCAGTTCAACCACCAGATTGTCTATCAGGCGGGTGCTACCCAGCTGCGCGGCGGTCAGAATCACCAGGTGATGGTCGTCGAGCTGTGCCGGACGCAGATTCACCGCATTGCGGATTTCCAGGTAATCGGGGATGAAACCAGCGGCGCGCTGCTGCGCCTGAGTGCCGTCGATAAGCCGTGCGTAGTCGCGAGCGCCACGGCGCAGTTCTTCGGCAATCCTTTGCAGGCCCCGATACAGCGCAGGGGCGGTGGCGCGTTGTGCGTCGCTGAGGTAACCGTTGCGCGAGGACAGGGCAAGGCCGTCCTCGGCGCGTTGAGTCGGCGCACCGATAATCTGGATCGGCATGTTCAGGTCCTGCACCAGTGCGCGGATTACCGCCAGTTGCTGGTAGTCCTTCTCACCGAACACGGCCAGATCAGGCTGGACCATGTTGAACAGCTTGGTCACCACCGTCGCGACGCCTTCGAAATGCCCCGGACGACTCGCGCCGCAGAGGCCTTCGGAAACACCGGGCACGCTGACGCGGGTCTGGTCACCCATGCCGTGCGGGTAGATTTCCGCGACATCGGGGTGAAACAGCAGGTGGCAGCCGGCCGCCAGCAGTTTTTCCTGGTCGGCGGCGAGGGTACGCGGATAGGTGTCCAGATCTTCGCCGGCACCGAACTGCAGCGGATTGACGAAGATGCTGGCAACCACGAAGTCGGCGCGTTGGGCAGCGATTTCCACCAGCGACACGTGACCCGCGTGCAGATTGCCCATGGTCGGCACGAAGCCGATCTGCTTGCCCTCGGCCCGTGCCTGGGCGACGGCTGCGCGCAACTCGCGCAGGGTTTTTACCGTGTTCATGCGGAAAAGCCATGTTCGGCTGCAGGGAAACTGCCGTCCTTGACTGCCTGTACGTAAGCGCTGAAAGCACCCTGAATGCTGCTCTGGCCTTCCATGAAGTTACGCACGAACTTCGGTGCGCGGCCCGATAGCGACAGCCCGAGCATGTCGTGCTGCACGAGGACCTGACCATCGGTGGCGCTGCCGGCGCCGATGCCGATCACCGGAATCTTCACTGCCTGGGTGATTTCCGCGGCCAGTTCGCTCGGCACGCATTCGAGCAACAGCATGGCAGCGCCGGCCTGCTCCAGAGCCATGGCATCGGCGCGCATCTGCCGTGCCTGCGCCTCCTGGCGGCCCTGAACCTTGTAGCCACCGAGAATGTTCACCGCCTGCGGGGTCAAGCCCAGATGCGCGCAGACCGGTACGCCACGTTCGGCCAGCAGACGGATCGGCTCGGCCAGCCAGCCGGCGCCTTCCAGTTTGACCATATGCGCACCGGCCTGCATCAGCCTGGCGCTGTTGTGCAGTGCCTGCTCGGTGGTGGCGTACGCCATGAACGGCAGATCGGTGACGATCAATGCGCCTCGGTTGCCGCGTTTGACGCAGGCAGTGTGATAGGCCATTTCCTCGACGCTGACCGGCAGGGTGCTGTCGTGGCCCTGCAGGACCATGCCCAGGGAGTCGCCGACCAGCAACACGTCGACACCCGCCTGGCAGGCTGCATCGGCGTAGGTGGCGTCATAGCAGGTCAGCATGGCGATCTTTTCACCGTTCTGCTTGAGGCTCTGCAGGGTGGTCAGGGTAACGTCAGGCATTTCAAAGGTCCTCGCTCAGGCTCGGTATACCGCTTCTATCCGGCTGCAATCCGGCCTGGATTGGCATCAAAGGTGCGTCCGGCGCAGGGCGACGGGACGCCTATAGTCCTGATGGGGGGGCGTGAAGTCAATTGCAGGTGTTACCGCTCTGTTACTGGCGTTACCGCCAATGCGCGGGATGTCGGGTTGCGCAAGGGATCGCCCTGTCGGGGGCGTTTGAGCGGCGAGCTTGTCGGAGCGCGGCTGAGGCCCCTGCCACAGAGGCCGGTTGGGCTACTCGGCCAGGCGTTCCAGGCCGGTAAAGGGGCAGTCTTGCAGCATTGCATCGAGGCGGCGGCCATCCGGCAGTTGCAGCTCAGCGGCCAGTTCGGCCAGCGGATAGAGCACGAAGGGGCGCGCCTGCATGTGGTAGTGCGGCACGGTCAGGCGCTCATCGTCGATCAGGCGCTCACCGAACAGCAGGATGTCCAGGTCCAGTGTGCGCGGCCCCCAGCGCTCGGCCTTGCGCACGCGGCCCTGCTCCTGCTCGATGCGTTGCAGTGCATCGAGCAACTGCCAGGGCTGCAGCTCGGTATCCAGCGCCGCCACGGCGTTGACGTAACGTGGTTGATCCGCCGGGCCAAGTGGATCGCTGATGTAGAACGACGAATGAGCCTGCAACTGGCTGTGCGGCAACTGCGCGATGGCATGCAAGGCCGCGCGCAGCTGTTGCAGCGGTTCGGCCAGGTTGCTGCCGAGGCCGATGTAAACCCGCTCCATCATTCGCCGCCGCTTTCGTCGCTGCGTTTACGGCGATTGTTGCTGCTGCGGCGACGTTTGCGCGGCGCGTTGCCGGTGCTTTCGCCTTTGCCGGCGAGGTCGCGAATCATCTGCCGCCGCTCGCTGTCGTTGGCGTCCTGATAG
>CAMPIF010000210.1 GCA_946886245.1 Ectopseudomonas composti
GTGCAACCCGCCAAGTGCCTCAATAACCGCGAGCGAAATCCACTTCACCACGCAACGCCTCTGACGCTTGCCAGCGCGCCAGGTTGTCGATGAACAGCTCACTCATCAGCGCCGGATCGGTAGGCGCCGAGCTGTGGCCGGTGAGCAACAAGCGTGGCGCTGTCCAGAACGCATGCCCGGGCGGCAGCGGTTCTTCGCGACAGACGTCGATCACCGCGCCGGCCAATTGGTTCTGCTCCAGCGCGGCCACCAGATCGGCCTCGACCACGGCGACGCCGCGCCCGGCATTGATCAGCAGCGCCTGCGGACGGAAGCGGGTGAACAGGCGGGCATCGTACAGATCGCGCGTTGCCGGCGTGTCCGGCAGCAGGTTGACCACGTAATCGGCCCAGGCGACCAGGTGCGGCAGCTGCTCCATGGCCGCCACTTCGAAAAAAGGCGCCTGCTCACGCGCCTGACTGGCGACACCACGCAGCTCCACGCCGAAGGGCTGGAGGAAATCGGCGACGGCCTGACCGATATCGCCGCAACCGACCACCAGCACCCGTCGCCCACGCAGGCTGCGTGGCTGGCTGTTGTCCCAGCGCTGCGCGACCTGCGCCGCCAGCCGGGCGAACAGGCGCCGCTCATGGGCCAGCAGATGCCCAAGCACGTATTCGGCCATCACCTGACCGAAGATGCCGACGGCGCGGGTCAGACGGTAATCACGTGGCAGATCCGCTGCCAACAGCGGCGTGACCCCAGCCCAGGTCGACTGCAGCCACTGCGGGCGCGCTCCGTCGCGCAACAAGGGCGCGAGCAGGTCGGGCTGCCCCAGCCACAGGTCGCAGTCGCCGGCGACCGCACGCAGCTGTTCGAGCTGCGCACCGGCCACCAGTTGCAGTTCAGGGCAGGCGCTGCGAATGCGCTCGGCATAGAACGCATGATCCTCTTCGGCGATCAGCAGGCGCATGGCTTACACCGGATCGTTACGGCGCAGCAGTTCATCGGGCAGATGCTGAATGTACTCCTCCTCGGGAGGCGGCATCTGCAGGTGATAGCCCTGCTTGTCGAGATTTTCCAGCACGGTGGCGATGTCTTCCCGGGACAACTGCCGCTCCGGGCTGAGCACCAGATCGAAGGCGTGCGCAGGCGGGCCGAAAACGGCGAGCAGCCCCTCAGGCACACGCTTCAGTGCATCGGCCTTGAGCACGTAGAGATACATCTCATTCTTGCGCGGGCTTTTATAGATGGAACAGATGCGTTTCACGCAGATTCTCCTTCAGCGGCCAGACAATCCAACAGGGCCTGCCCCATCAACTCCCGGCGCCAGCCGCGCAGGGAGTCGGGCAATTGGTACGGACCATCGGGATAACCGCTTTTCAGCAGGGCTTCCAGGGTCTTCTTGCGCAACATCAACTCGGGCACGATATCCAGGCGCTCACCCTCGCGCTGGCCGACGGCACGCAGCTTCTTCAACAGCGCAGAGGCTTCTATCGGCAGCGGCTCGGGCAAGGCTTCGGGCCACTGCCCGGGCGGCAGCGCTGCGGCATCACGAATCAGCTGCAGCAGCGTCTCTCCGTCCTGACGCACGGTTTTCGGGTGCATGTCCTCGATCCGCGCCAGCGCTACCAGATTGTCCGGCTGGGTACGTGCCAGCGGCCACAACGAATGCTCACGCAAGACGCGATTGCGTGGCTGGTTGCGCGCACGCGCCTCGCGCTCACGCCAGGCGCACAGCGCGCGCAGCACGGCCTGCTGCTGACGCGAGAGTTTCCAGGCCAGCTTGGCATCGCGCCAGGCATCCTCCGGCGCGACTTCACGCCCGAGATTGGCGACCAGCTCGGCACCGTCTGCCAGAATCCACTCGACCTTCTGCGGCGCCAGGCGGGCCATCAGGGCGTGGTATACCTCGACGAGATGCAGCACGTCCTCGGCGGCGTAACGCACCTGCAGTTCGGACAGCGGCCGCTGCAACCAGTCGGAGCGGGTCTCGCCCTTGGGCAGCTCGATATCGAGCAAGGCCTGCACCAGGCGCGAGTAACCCATGGAGAAACCGAGGTTGAGGTAACCGGCCGCCAGTTGCGTATCGAACAGCGGTGCCGGCAGGCTGCCGGTCAGGCGCAGAAAGACCTCCAGGTCCTCACTGCACGAGTGCAGCACCTTGACCACGCCCGGCGCTTCGAGCAGCGCGGCGAACGGCCGCCAGTCGCCGATGTGCAAGGGGTCGATCAGATAGGCGCCATCGCCAGCGCTGACCTGCAGCAACCCGGCGATGGGATAGAAGGTGTCGACGCGCATGAACTCGGTGTCCAGCGCGACGAAGGGCTGCGCCTGCCAGGCGGCGCAATGCTCGGCCAGGCTGGCGTCGTCGAGAATCCAGTGAATGTCTTTAGCCACGCGGCTCTCCCGTTAACGGGCATGCCGCACAGGCACCCCGCATTATCAAATGCCTACGCGGCATACCCGCCCCCTCATCCGGCGCTTCGCGCCACCTTCTCCCGGAGGGAGAAAGGCCCTAAGGAAGGCGTCGCTACGCGACTCTCACGCTAAGAATGCCGCGCAGTATATATGCCCACGCCATCGCACGGGGCAGCGACCTGCCGCCGATCACGGGAACTGTGTAATCTGTGCCGCGCACTACCTCCGACCCGGAAGAACAACAATGCTGAAGAAACTGCTTGCCCTGCTCGTCATGCTGCTGGCCGCAGCGGCCAGCTACCTGGCCCTTACCCCCAGCCCGATCGATCCGCTGCCCTGGGATGCCGACCCCGCCCCGGCGATGACGGGCGCACTGGAGCCCAACGACACCCTGATGAAGGCCGAACTGCTGGCGCGTGGCCAGGTGCATGGCCCGGAAGACACCGCAGTAGACGGCCAGGGCCGGGTATACGCCGGCCTGCATGACGGCCGCATCGTTCGTGTGCTGCAAGATGACAGCCTGGAAACCTTCGCCGACACCGGCGGCCGCCCGCTGGGCATGAACTTCGACGCCAGTGGCAACCTGATCGTCGCCGACGCCTACAAGGGCCTGCTGAGCATCGACCCGCAAGGCGCGATCAAGGTACTGACCACCGAGGCAGAGGGCTTGCGCTTCGCCTTCACCGACGACCTGGACATCGCCAGCGACGGCACCATCTACTTCAGCGACGCCTCGTCACGTTTCGAACAGCCGGACTACCTGCTCGACCTGCTCGAGGCCCGTCCCCACGGCCGCCTGCTCAGCTATGACCCGGCCAGCGGCGAAACCCGCGTATTGCTCAAGGATCTGTATTTCGCCAACGGCGTGGCCCTGTCGGCGAACGAGGACTTCGTGCTGGTCAACGAGACCTATCGCTACCGCATCACCCGTTACTGGCTCAAGGGCGACAAGGCCGGCCAGCACGACATCTTCATCGACAACCTGCCCGGCCTGCCGGACAACCTGCAGGGTGACCGCAACGGCACCTTCTGGGTCGCGCTGCCGACACCGCGCAAGGCCGACGCCGACTTCCTCCATCGCCACCCCTGGCTCAAGGCGCAACTGGCCAAGCTGCCGCGCGCGCTGTGGCCTAAGGCAATCCCTTACGGCTTCGCCATCGCCCTCGACGAGAATGGCGAGATCATCCGCAGCCTGCATGACACCAGCGGAACTCACCTGCGCATGGTGACCTCGGTGAAACCGGTAGGCGACTACCTGTACTTCGGCAGCCTGGACAACGACCGTATCGGCAAACTGCAGATTCACTGAGAGTCTGCCCACGATCTTTCGACGCGATTCCACCTGCGAATAACAGTAAAAAGGCGAAGCGGTCATTCGCGGTGGTGCGCCCAGTTGGTGGGCGCAAGCCCACCCCAGGGTAGGGTGGGCCGGGCGGCGATCCGCTTCAGCCCACCAAATCGAAAGGCTGCGGACTCAGACCTTCTGGGCAATCCAGATGGTGTGCCGCGTGCCCCGATTGCCATGGGCATAGACCTGCACCGCCTCGCCCTTGAAACCGGCCTTGCGCACCTTCTCCGAGAATGCCCGGTCGGCGCTGGACGACCACACTGCCAGCATGCCCTTGGGCCTCAGCGCCTTGGCGCACTGACGCAGGCCGTCCATGCTGTACAGCCAGTCATTACCCTTCTGGGTCAGTCCTTCGGGGCCGTTGTCGACATCCAGCATGATCGCGTCGTAGCACTGCTCGGCGGCCTGCAATACCTTGGCGACATCCTCCTGAATGATCAGCGCACGCGGGTCATTCAACGGATAACCGGATTTCGCCCCGAGCGGGCCACGGTTCCACTCGATCACCCCGGGCACCAGCTCGGCCACCGCCACCTCGGCATCCGCGCCCAAGTGCTGCAGCGCCGAGGCCAGGGTAAAGCCCATACCCAGACCACCGATCAAGACCCGCACCTGTGGCCGGCCGGCGATCTGCTTGCAGGGAATCGCCGCCAGGGCATCTTCCGAGCCGTGCATACGGGTATTCATCAGTTGCCCGCCATCGCCGCCGGCGATCTTGATGACGAAATCTTCGCCGTATTCGAAGAGGTTCAACGCACCCTTGGTACCCGGGATCGCAGCGGTATCGAGCAAGACAAAACGTTTCATGCAGGGCGAAGGCCTGTGTAGCGAGCGTGAGGGCAGGCAGCATGCCTGAGCCTGAATCGCTCGAGCAACACAGCCCCGTCAGAAACGACGAGGCCCCGTGTTCGCACACGGGGCCCCTGTCTACTGCAATGCGTTCAGACCACGCCTTGCGCCAGCATGGCATCGGCGACCTTGACGAAGCCGGCGATATTGGCGCCCTTGACGTAATTGATGCGGCCGTTCTCTTCACCGTGGTGCACGCAGGCATGGTGGATGTTCTGCATGATGCCGTGCAGACGCTCGTCCACCTCGCCGGCGCTCCAGTGCAGGCGCATGGCGTTCTGGCTCATTTCCAGGCCGCTGGTGGCCACGCCACCGGCGTTGGAGGCCTTGCCCGGCGCGTAGCAGATGCCGGCCTCGACGAACAGGTCCACCGCCTCCAGAGTCGAGGGCATGTTGGCGCCTTCGGCCACGCAGATGCAGCCATTCTTCAGCAAGGTGCGAGCGTCCTCACCGTCCAGTTCGTTCTGCGTCGCGCAGGGCAACGCGATATCGCACGCCAGGCCCCAGGGACGCTGACCCACGAGAAACTGCAGGCCATAATGCTCGGCCATCTCGCGCAAGCGACCACGGTGCACGTTCTTCAGCTCCATCAGGTACTGCCACTGCTCGTCGCTGAGACCACCTTCGGCATACAGCGTGCCTTCGGAGTCGGACATCGAGATCACCCGACCGCCCAGCTCCATCACCTTTTGCGCGGCGTATTGGGCGACGTTGCCCGAGCCGGAAATGGCCACGCGCTTGTCCTCGAACCCCTGGTCGATACGCTTGAGCATCTCCTGGGCGAAGTACACGCAGCCATAGCCAGTGGCTTCCGGGCGAATCAGGCTGCCGCCGTAGCTCAGGCCCTTGCCGGTCAGCACCGAGGTGAACTGGTTGGACAGGCGCTTGTACTGGCCGAACAGGTAACCGATCTCACGACCGCCGACGCCGATATCACCGGCCGGCACGTCCAGATCGGCGCCGACATGACGGTACAGCTCGGTCATGAACGACTGGCAGAAGCGCATCACCTCGCCTTCGCTCTTGCCCTTGGGGTCGAAGTCCGCACCGCCCTTGCCGCCGCCCATGGGCAGCGAGGTCAGGGAGTTCTTGAATACCTGTTCGAAGGCCAGGAACTTGAGCACGCCCAGGTTCACCGAGGGATGGAAACGCAGACCGCCCTTGTATGGGCCGATGGCGCTGCTCATCTGGATGCGGTAGCCGCGGTTGACCTGCACCTGGCCACGGTCATCGACCCAGGGCACGCGAAACAGGATGGCGCGCTCCGGCTCGACCATGCGCTCGAGAATGCCGGCCTGGCGATAACGCGCATTGGCTTCGAGGAAGGGCCACAGGCTGCGCACCACCTCCTCCACCGCCTGGTGGAATTCCGGCTGATCGGGGTCGCGCTGCTTCAGGCGCGCCAGGAAAGAATCGACGGACAACGACATACGGCACCTCGACACCACGAAAACAAAGTGGCCGGCACTCTATCAGGCAGCAAAGCACCAAAACAGATCAAAATGTCGCTTTGATGAAACTTTTTAGTGCATGACTCCACATGCAAAGATTGGAAGGCCCCTGGATCGCCATTCACTTGATCAAGGGACGCCCCAAATAATGGCCTTAAACGCACGCATATCGATCACGCATATCGAATCGAGGCTCACCACTGGCACTACAGCTGTGTCGAATGAGCTGAAAAGACGCTTTGTTGGTGGAGTATCGGAGAGCAGGCCAGGCGGTATGATGCGGCAAACCCTGCTACGAAACAGGAGGCGCCATGCCACTCGCTCAACTGCTCAGCGCGGAACACCTTCAACAACGTCTGGGACAGGAAAACCTGCTGATCCTGGACTGCCGTTTCGCCCTCGAAGACCAGGCCTACGGCCGTCGCAGCTACCTGGACGGACATATCCCGGGGGCGCATTTCCTCGATCTCGAACAGGACTTGTCCGCGCCCGTGGTCAAGGGCGTCACCGGTCGTCATCCGCTGCCCGACCCCAGCGCCCTGGTCGAACGCCTGCGCAGCTGCGGCCTGCGGGCCGACAGCCAGGTGGTGCTGTACGACGATGGCCCTGGCGCCTTCGCCGCACGCGCCTGGTGGTTGCTGTTATGGCTGGGCAAACGTGAGGGCCTGTACCTGCTCGATGGCGGCCTGAAAGCCTGGCGTGAAGCTGGCCAGGAACTGACCATGGCGCCACCGAGCAAGGCTCCCGGTGATTTCTCCGCGCAACCCGACAGCAGCCTGCTGCTGACTGCCGATCAGCTGGCCCAGCGTTTGGGCAACCCGGACCTGACCCTGCTCGACGCACGGGCACTGCCGCGCTTTCGTGGCGAGGTCGAGCCGCTCGACCCGATCGCCGGGCATATTCCCGGCGCGCAATGCGCCGTATTCACCGACAACCTGGGTTCCGATGGCCGCTTCCTTCCGGCAGAGGCACTGCGCGAGCGCTTCGACGATCTGCGCGGCGAGCGCCCAGTGGAAAATCTGGTGGCTTACTGCGGCTCCGGTGTCACGGCCTGCCACAACCTGTTCGCCATGAGCCTCGCTGGTTACCCGCTGGCACCGCTCTACGCCGGCTCCTGGAGCGAGTGGATCAGCGATCCGGCACGGCCGATTGCCACTGGCGACTGACCGGTGGTTTCTAAGCACTAATCGAAATATGCCCAATAACTCAGATCTGGAATCAATTTAAAAACAGTCCTTTACGGCTGAAATATCGCACTAGACTTGAAAATGAGCGGCTAACCCTGCTCCCGGTGGGGCCTTTATCGAAGAGCCACTAGAAAAGCTGCCACGCGCCCGGCCCCATCGGTACCC
>CAMPIF010000211.1 GCA_946886245.1 Ectopseudomonas composti
GGCAGGCACAGCAGCAGGGTGGTGAGCGTGATCAGCGCGCCCTGCCAGCGGATGCGATAGGCCTCGGCCAGCAGCTCTTGCTCGGGCACCAGCAGGGCCAGATGCAACCCCTGCGGACCACCCTCCTGAAGGTGCCGGTGAGCCATGGCCCAGCGCTGCTTGGCCAGTTCGACGATGCCCTCGTCCCGTTCGTTCAGTTGGCCGGACAGCAGTTCACCCAGGGCCGGATTGAGTTCGCGGACGGTGACCAGCGATGCCTTGCCATCGACTTCCTTGAGCAGACGGTTGCTGTCCGGGTAGGCCACGGCGTTGCCGTCGTTGTCGGCGAGTACCACCTGACTGTTGGGGGTGACGCGGTGGCTGGCCAGGGTGGCCGAGAGATCATCGAGCGTCAGGTCGGCGCCGATCACGGTGGTCAGGCCGCTGCGTCTGGCCAACGTGGTGCCGATTTCCTGGGTGGAGAAGAACAGATAGGGCGCGGTGGTGATCTGCCCGCCATCGCCGCGCGCGCGCTTGAACCAGTCGCGCTGCCGGGGATCGTAAGGCTCGCTGAGTTTCTGCCGGCGGCTGAGCTGGTTCAGTGAGCCGTCATAGAACAGGTAATCGCTGTCGGTCCCGGCGCTGCCCCGGTCGATGGCCCAGACCTGATAGGCCGCTTTGTCCGGCGCGTCGAAGCGCTGCTTGAGCATGTCGCTGCGCAGCGGTCTGACCATGAAGAAGTCGCCATCCTCATAGCCGAGATAGATCGAGGCCAGTTTGGGGTTGTCGCGCAGGGCCTGAACGAACAGTGGCAGCATTTCCAGGCGTTCATCGAGCGTGTCGGCCTCGGTGGCCGGATGCAGCGCCAGCAGGCTGAGCAGGTGGCGTATGGGGCGATAGGTATTGTCCAGATCTCTCTGGACGTCGTGCTGGATGCGCTCGAAGAGCGTCGAACTGCTGGAGAAGATCAGCCGGCTGGTCTGCTGGTAATTGAACAACCCCAGCACGACACCGGTTAAAAGCAGCAGAAGTGTGAACAAGACACTGATATGAACGTGCAGAGGGAAACGGCGTTCTCTGGGAACAGCGGTACTGGGCATCGCACTTCACTCCTTGCGGGCGCTGCAGGCTTGAACAGCATAGTGAAGAGTGGACGAATCTGCCTAAACGCTATAAAGGCTGCCGAGAACTGTCCTCGGCCTTGCTCGGTTTGTTCAGTTGCAGGCGCAGGCCATGTACCAGAAGAGCCACGGTCAGGCTCAAGGCCACGCCGATCAGTGCGTTGAGCAGGCGCACCTCCGCCAGGTGCCAGTCCTGTGCCAGGCTCTCGGCCAGGAGCACGAAGCACAGGCTGGTCTGCAGCACGAACAAGCCGTAGTGATTGGCCTGCAGCGCACGGCTGAGAATCACCAGCACCAGCAAGGTCATGACCATCGTGGCCGGGCTTTGCAGGCTGTGCCCGAAGAGGATCAGCAAGCCGGCGGCAGCGAGGCTGGCCAGGCTCGCCTGCAGCGCTCGCACCAGGCTGCCCTGGAATTCCAGCTGTAGCGTGGTGATGACTGTCAGCGTCAGCCAGTAACCACGTGACAGGCCGGCCAGATTGACGATCAGCCCTGATGCGGCAAACGCCAGCATGCAGGCCAGGGCATGCAGGCGCCATTGCTGACGAGGCAGGCGCTGCGCGTGACGCTTGAGTACCTTGAGGATGGCCAGGAAACGCGGCATGTACGGCCACATGCGCAAGCCATGCAGGCCACGCAGCCCGAAGGCCAGCAGCATGACCCAGAGCCCACCGAGAACGAACAGCATGGCCACTGCATAAGGGTTGTGCAGATTCCCAATGCCGAATTGTCCCTGGCCGAGGCACAGGCAGATGCACAGACCGATACCCAACTTGCCGGCTTCGCTGCCGAAACGTTGTAGCCAGGCCAGCAGCAGGCCGAAAGCAGCGAAAATGCCCAGGCTGATAAGCGGGTGGCTGGCGGCCCAGAAACCCAGGCCGGCGCTGCAAGCACCCAGGCCGGTGAGCAGTAGCATGCGCAGCATGCCGAAACGGTGCAGTGGATTTGCCTGGGCGGCCTGAAAGGCGCCAGCCGAAGCCCAGAGAAAACCACTGTGAGCGGTGAACAGGCCCAGTACCACCGGCAAGGCGCAGCCCAGCCCGGCGACCACGGCCGGGCCCCAGGCCGGCGGACCGGCATGCCAGGTGAAACTGTTGCGAATCAGGTTCTTCATGCGCTCTTTTCGTCAGGTCGGGTTCGAACGGCCGGTCATCTCCCTCGCCATCTCCGTAGCGTAGCTGTCTGTCATGCCGGCGATGAAATCGATCACCCGCATGAACGAGCGATACAGAGGCCAACCTGGTTCAGGCGCGTAGTAGCTGAGCAGATCGAGGATGCGCCGGTGCTTGAACGACAGCGCGCGTCCACTGTGCAGCTCCAGTGCCGCACCGCAGAAGGCGTTGAGGAGGATCTCCAGCGTGGTGTAGGCACCGATCTCATGCAAGGTCTTGCGCTTGTCGTGGAAGATCTTCTCGCGCGCCAGTGACTTCGCGCTCTGCACGCAGCGCTTGGCGGCACCATGCATGTGTTCGACCAGGTCGCCCTGCAGGCCGCCGCCAAGCAGGGCGTGCTGCTGCTCGACGAAAGCGCTGGCGGCGGCGTTGGTCAGGTGTTCGATGGCCTTGCCGCGCAGGATCGCCAGCTTGCGTCGGCGCGAGTCCCTGGGGCCGAGCTGGCGATAGGTTTCCGGCAGGTCATCGCCTACCAGATCGAGCAGCAGCGCCTCGACTTCGGTGTAGTCGAGCAGCTCCATCTCCACGCCATCCTCCAGGTCGATCAGGCCGTAGCAGATGTCATCCGCTGCTTCCATCAGATAGACCAGCGGGTGACGCGCCCAGCGCTGCGTTTCCAGTTGCGGCAGTTCGAGCTTGGCGGCGATCTGTTCGAGCAGCGGCAATTCGCTCTGGTAGCAGCCGAATTTGTGCTTCTTGTAGCCCTGTGCGTCCGCGTGGCGGGCCGTCCAGGGGTACTTGAGGTAGGTGCCGAGGGTGGCGTAGGTCAGCCGTGTGCCGCCGTCGAACTGGTGGTATTCCAGCTGGGTGAGCACACGAAACCCTTGGGCATTGCCTTCGAAATTGAGAAAGTCGCCGCGTTCGGCGTCGCTCATCGCATCCAGCCAGCCACGCCCGGCGGCCTGCTGAAACCAGTGGCGGATGGCGTCTTCGCCGGAGTGGCCGAACGGCGGGTTGCCGATATCGTGGGCCAGGCAGGCGGACTGCACCACCATGCCCAGGTCGCTCGGCGTGCACCAGTGCGGCAGGTCGTCACGCAACATCTCACCGACGCGCATGGCCAGCGAGCGGCCGACGCAGCTGACTTCCAGCGAATGGGTCAGGCGGGTGTGGATATGGTCGTTGCTCGACACCGGGTGCACCTGCGTCTTGCGCCCGAGGCGGCGGAACGCACCCGAGAAGATGATGCGGTCATGATCCTTGTGGAAGGGGCTGCGGCCCAGCTCTGCCGAGCCGGGCGCAGGTTTGCCGAGACGTTCGCGGGTAAGCAGGGTGTGCCAATCCAAGGCTGATCCTCGCCAAGTTGATCCAGGCTTCCTAGCTTCGGCGTTCGCGCCGCGCTGCGCAACCCGGGGCTGCGCCATGTTGGCATGGCTCTGGGGGTGTGGCTGCATTCGGTGCGCGTTGGAGAAGGGTGGCAATCATTTGTTCGTCAATTTATTGGCTTTTTCAGTATATACTTATTGCTCATATTGGAGGCTTATACATGCGGTGACGAGTATTTGACTGTTTGCGATGAGAGGGCTTAAGTAATAGTCATGATCGTTTGTTATTTGACGGTGTGCGATGAAGGAGAGGGCGCCGCATACCGGTAGTAGAAATTGCTAGGGAGAACGTCATGGACAGCTCGCCGTTATGCCGGACCATGCACCCCGTATCAGCGAGGCGCAGTTGCCACGTCTTCACTGTTCATCTGCCTGTTTCCCGTGCACCGACCTTGCTGGAGCCGAGTCGACTCGCTCTGGCGTGCTGGCCCTGTGGGCTGTCTGGTCGTTGGTAGTTGTCCCGGCCTGGAGGCCTCAGTCGAGTCGACCGTTTTTCAGACGACGTGCGTATATCGCCCGTGTGCGGGATAAGGCGTGCACACAGGAACGACAGCCGGGCGTCGGGGAGATGCCGCATGAAACCGATATTGCCCAGCTCGGGTCCGGCCGAGGCACAGAGCCTTGCGTGTCCTGTTGATGGGGAGCTGGCGCCGTCTGGACAGCTATCACGGCGCAGTTTTCTTCAAGGGAGTGCGGCGCTGGCCGCCGCGCCACTGATTCTGGCTCCCAGTCGCAGCGAGGCGGTGGTGCCGCCAAGCCCGCCGACCATTGCCTGGCAGGAGTTTCTGCCCAACGAGCCCGTGCTGCTTTACGGCAGCACGCTCAACCCGCCGCCTACCGAGCTTGCCAACACCGTCGCCGGCGAGGCCGGGCGGCCGGCGCATCAGCGCTGGGCCGAGTTCGGCCCGCAGGCCGAGCACTACGAGCTGCATGCAGCGCAGCGCGAGGGGTGGGTGTTCAATCCGGCCTATCCGCCACAGCCGATATGGACCTACCAGGCCGCCGTTGCGGATCTGTCCGTGCTCAGCCCGGTGGTGCACTCGCACTACGGCCACCCGATCATGTGCCGCATCTACAACGACTTGCCGGCCAGCCACACCGGCTTTGGTACGCCGGAGATCAGCACCCACCTGCACAATGCCCACGTCGGCTCGGAAAGTGACGGCTTTCCCGGCGACTACTACAGCGCCACCAAGGCCGGGCCCAGCCTGACTGCGCCGGGCGATTTCAAGGACCACCTTTACTCCAACATCTACGCCGGTTACGACGAACTGCAGAACGGCATCGGCGATTACCGCGAGGCCCTCGGCACGCTGTTCTACCACGACCATACCCTGGACTTCACCGCGCCCAACATCGTTCGCGGACTGATGGGTTTCTTCCTGCTGTTCGATCATCTCGACTCGGGCAACGAGAAGGACCCCAATCCCGCAGCCTTGCGTCTGCCCAGCCATCCCTACGACTACCCGCTGAGCTTCTGCGATCGGCGTTTCGACCCCAGCGGCATCCTCTACTACGACCAGGTCAGCCCTGAGGGCATCCTCGGTGACAAGACCATCGTCAACGGCAAGATCGAGCCGGTGCTGCGGGTGGCCCGGCGCAAGTACCGCCTGCGTCTGCTCAACGGTGGGCCGAGCCGCTTCTACCAGTTCTACCTGGTGCGGCCGAACAACGTGATCCAGCCTTTCACCTACATCGCCAACGACGGCAACCTGCTGGAAAAACCACTGCTGAACCAGACCAACGTACGCCTGGGCGTGGCCGAACGGGCCGATATCGTGGTGGATTTCTCGCGTTACCCGGTGGGCACTGAGCTGTACCTGGCCAACCGCCTGACCCATCGCCCCGAAGACACTCGTCGGCCCTATCAGGTGGTGGCGCCAGGCGAGCGGGTACTGAAGATAGTGGTCGACCGTGAGCCGCCGGAGCAGGATCTGAGCCGGGTGCCCAGCACGCTGCGGCCGCTGCCGCCCTTGCCGACGACCGCCCAGCTGGCGGCACTGCCGGTGCGCAGGTTCCTCTTCGAGCGCCGACAGAACATGTGGGCGATCAATGGTCAGTTCATCAACCTCAATGTTCCGCGTGCCCTGGTGCCCATGGGAGCCATGGAGATCTGGGAGTTGTACAGCGTCGATGATGGTTGGGATCACCCTGTGCATATCCATTTCGAGGAGGGCCGTCTGCTGAGCAAGACCACCGATGGCCGCAACGTGGTCATCCCGGTGCACGAGCGCGGCCGCAAGGATGTATTCAATGTCTCCGACCGTACGGTCTTGCGCGTGCTGATGCGTTTTCGCGACTACAAGGGCCAGTACGTGATGCACTGCCACAACCTGATCCACGAAGACCACGCCATGATGCTGCGTTGGGACATCGTCTGAGCCAGCCGGAGGTTTGCCATGAATACGCGAAGAAAGGTGCTGGCAGGGCTTGGCGTTGCCGCGTTCGGTTGGGCCGCCTGGCACTCGGGCAGTAGTCTGCAGCAGCCGGCCGCGCCGCTGGCCGGGGTGGGCGGCACGCGCTTTCCCAATGTCCCGCTGCTGACCCACGAGGGGCGTGAAGTGCGCTTCTACGACGACCTGGTGCGCGGCAAGGTGGTGGCGATCAACATGATGTACGCCCAGTGCAGCAACAGCTGCCCGGCCACCACCGCCAACCTGCGTCTGGTGCAGGAGATGCTCGGTGAACGTGCCGGACGCGATGTGCACCTGTATTCGCTGACGCTGCAGCCGGAGCTGGACAGCCCCGAGCGTCTGCGCGAGTACGTCGAGCGCCACCATATCGGTCCGGGCTGGCAGTTCCTCACCGGCGTGCGCGCGGATATCGAGCAACTGCGTCGCGCCCTGGGTTTTTATGACGTCGACCCGGTGGTGGACCTCAACGACCTCAGCCATACCGGCATGCTGCGCATCGGCAACGACGCCCTGGACCGCTGGACCATGGCGCCGTCGCTGACCGATGCTGCGCAGATCCTGTCCACCATCAATCATGTCGACAGCAAGATGGTGCACACCGCCTACCGCCCGAGTGAGGCGCCTGCCGCGCAGCTAGCGCAGGCGTAGACGTTCTACTTGCACGCGGCCGCCAGCATCGAGGCGGCCGCGCACCTGCACGTAGGCGCCGGGGCGTGGTGCATCGTCGAGGCGCGTGCGGGCATCGATCAGCAGCGCCAGACCGTCCAGCTTGCCGGCATCATCCAGGCGGCCATGCAGACGCACCCTGGCGCCCACCGGCACGGGCGCCGGCTGTCCGGCAGCATCGCGTGCGCCTTGCTCGATCCAGGCCACGATCAGGTCGATTTCCGCATCCGTGAGATAGGGAGGACCGTCGTACGGCATGCGTGGGCGCGCCTGGCCGCGAATGCGCCGCACCAGCTCGCTGGCTGCGGGGTTGCCGGGCACCACGCGGGCGCGCTCGTCGCTGGCCAGGGTCGCTGCGTAGCTCGACAGCAGATAACCCTCGGGAGCCGCACCCATCAGGCCGCTGGCGGAATGGCAGGTAGCGCAGCGGCGCAGCAGGATGGCTTCGACGTGACGGTAGTCGATCGCCTCGTCAGGGGGCGGCAGGGGGGCGGCAGGCCGGGTTGCGATTGCCTTGCCTGCTGGCAGGCCGGCGTTTATCCAGCGTTCGACCATGGCGATCTCGGCGGCATCGAGGAAGGGCGGGCCGCTCAGTGGCATACGTGGTTGGCTGCTGCCTGTCAGGCGGCGCAGCAGCTCGCTGCCGGCGGCATCGCCAGCGTGGACCACCGGCCCGCGCTGGCTGCCGCGCAACAGGTTTTCCAGG
>CAMPIF010000212.1 GCA_946886245.1 Ectopseudomonas composti
GCGACTGGCTGCTGCGCCGCCAGCGCGCGAAACAGCACGAGCGCCAGCGCCTGCTGATCCTCACCGATGGCCGCCTGCGCGACTGGCCAACGCTCGCGCCGCTGCCGTGTCCGACCCTGCTGCTCGACACCGAACGCGCGCCCATCCGCCTGGGCCGCGCCCGCCAGCTGGCGCAGGCGCTACAGGCCGAGTACCACCATATCGATGATCTACTGCCTGTAGGAGCCGCGGGGGCGCCTAGCCTCGCGGGCGATCATCGCCGGCAAGCCGGCTCCTACGGGTTGTCCGTTACCTGGAGAACCCCATGAAAACCCTGCTGCTGGTCGGCATCGGCGCCGGCGACCCGGACTACATCACCTTCCAGGCGATCAAGGCGCTGCGTCGCAGCGACGTGATCTTTCTGATGGACAAGGGCGCGGCCAAGCACAAGCTCAACGCCTTGCGCCGGGAGATCTGCGCACGCTTTCTCGACGGTCACACACCGCGTTTCGTCGAAGGCCAGCAGCCGGAACGTGAACGCGATGCCGCCGACTACCGCGCCAGCGTCGATGAACTCAACCGTGACAAGCAGGCGGTATTCGAGCAACTGATCGACGAGCAGATGGCCGATGGCGAGACGGCGGCCTTCATGGTCTGGGGCGACCCGTCGCTGTACGACAGCAGCATCCGCATCATCGAAGCCATCGCCGCGCGGCGCAGTGATTTCACCTACGACGTCATTCCCGGTATCACCAGCCTGCAGGCGCTGACCGCGCGTCATCGCATCCCGCTCAACAGCATTGGCCGCGCCGTGGAAATCACCACCGGCCGCCTGCTCGCCGAAGGCTGGCCGCAGGGCATGGACAGCGTGGCGGTGATGCTCGATGCCAAGGACAGCTACCGCCGCTTCGTTGGCCACGGCCTGCATATCTACTGGGGCGCCTACGTCGGCACCACCGATGAAATCCTCATCGCCGGCCCGCTGGACGAAGTGGCCGAACGCATCGCCACCACCCGCGCCGAGGCGCGGGAGCGCAATGGCTGGATCATGGACAGTTATTTGTTGAGAAAGGAAGGTGCGGCGCAGGGGTGAGGTCAGAAGCGGTGGACAAGAAGAGCGTTGTCCACCCTACGTGCTTGCACGACTGTCGCAACAGAATCTACAATTCATCTCAAATGGACTGGGGGTTCCCGGTCGGCGTCATGGCCTCGGTGCGATCACCGGGGCCTTTCGCTTTCTAGGGGCGGATGAATTTTCAGGCCCCATCCTTCGAAGCCAACACCTACCCGCATACGACCGCCGCTGCAGAAGAACTTTCGAGTCAGTAAATCGAAGGCACGATTCGGCTGGTCAGGCTTGACCACTGATAGCCCGATAGGTCGCGCAACGAGATCAGCCAATTGTAGGCCTGATGAGTTGGTTTTCTTGTCGGCGAATACGATCTCGAAGGGTAGCGCTCTGCCAAACTTGTTTTCGCCAGCACAAACGCGGCGAAATTCTAATTCAAGCTCGTTATCTTCACGTTTTCCTCGGCACTCTACGACTACATGTGTGGTCGTGCCTTCCTGGCCTTTTTCTTCTACCAGTTCGTAGAGCGTTTCCAGACAAAATCCAAGGGCCAGATGGTATGGGTTGCTGCTGCGCTCACGCAGCCTGTGCTTATCAATGATGCAACCGATCAGGATGAAATTGCTGGTTTCAATAATGCTGGTTAGCTCGTTGAGAAACTGCTCTTTGTGTTGCCGGCTGTCGAACCTGAATCGACCTTTCTCCTTGCGGATATCCGTTTCGTGGAGCACCACGAGGTCATGGCCGAAATGCTTGAACTTGAATGCCTCGATTGAGGGAACGACACGCTGCGCATAGTGGTTCTTGTGGAAGACGCAGAAGGCGAGGACGAAAACCGGGTAATTAGGGTCGATACTTTCCAATCCGTGATCGCCGCTTTCGTCTACATAAACGACAAATTTACTGAACTGCTTTTCAGGCAGTTCTCGTTCGACTGGCGCGATAGGTGTTTCCGCTGAAGCGGGGAATAGCCGTAACTGTCCTGGCTGTGGAGAGGTCTGATCGTTTTTATCTGTCATCCGTAGCCTGCTTATACGATGTCTCACTCGATAGTAGCAGTCGTATAACGACAGGCCTCGGCTCTGCCTCTTACAACCAACTCCAGGAAACCCCCGTATACACCCCAAACCCTTCCCCGGGCGTGGAGCGCGCCACGTCTGCGCCGTTGTCGTCATAGCCCGGCGTAACGGTGGCTGCATAGCGTTTGTCGGTCAGGTTGCGCAGGTCGAGCCAGGCTTGCCAGTCGTCTTTCGGTGAGGCGTAGCCGAGGGTGGCGCCGAAGGTGGCGTAGGCATCGGCGTAGTAGGAGTTGGCGTAATCCACCGTGACCTTCGAGGCGTACTGGCTGTTGAGGCCGGCGTAGAAGCCGCTCGGGTGGTCGTAGCGCAGTTCGGCCTGGTAGTAGTGGCGTGGCAGGCCAGGCAGGCGGTTGTCGCCGAATGCGTCGTCGCCTTCGTAGTGGAAGTCGCTGAAGGTGTAGGCCTGGCGCAGGCTCAGGGCGCCAGCGGCGCCACCTTGCCACAGCGGGCTGGTAAGGCCTGCTTCGATGCCCTGATGCACGGTGGGGCTGGCGTTGGATTCGGCGAAGACGTTGGGCTCGATCTCGACGGTGAGCAGTTCATGGCGCACCTGCGAGTAGTAGTAGGTCAGCTCCCACTGGCCCAGCGCGGAATCACCGCGCCCGCCGACCTCGAAGGTGGTGGTGGTCTGGTTGTCCAGGCTGATGGCAGCGCGCTGGCGCGCGGCATAGGGCTGCGTGGTGGTGCTGGAGAAGCGCAGTGGCGAGCCCCAGAGCATCGACCAGGCATGCGGCGGTTCCACTGAACGGCTGATGTTGCCGTACAGCTGCACCTCGGGGTTGAGCTGATAGCGCAGGCCGATACGTGGCGCGTAGTCCCAGGTGCTTTCGTCGAGCTTGTCGTCGTTGGCTGGCCAGGTCACCTGCACGTCGCGGCGGGTATGGATCAGCGCCAGGCCGCTGGTCAGCCACAGGTCAGGCGTCAGCTCCAGCTCGTTGCCGATGTGCAGCACGCTGTCCGAGCCCAGGTGCTCGTAGGCGCGCATCAGGGTGCCGGCCGGATAAGTGACTGTTCCGCCAACAGGTCCCACGGTAATCGGCAACGCTGCGGTCTCTTTCGCTTTGCTGCTCGGCAGGTTGGTGGTACTGCGCCAGCCGATGGTGGTGCTGCTGTTGAGCCCGAACAGGGTATGCCGGCGCGTGTAATTCAGGCTGCCACTGACATCGCTGTAGTCCACGCGAATACGGTAGGCGCCGCCTCGGTAGGCGGTCTCGGTGATATCCATGGGGTAGTGGTGATAGGCCAGGCCGGCGACCAGGGTGGCGTCGTCGTCGATGCGCCAGGTGGTCTTGTTGGCCAGCCAGGTGCTGCCGGGCTGGTCACGGTGGGCGTCGATGCGCAGGTTGGCCGCAGCGGCCTGGCGTGGGTCGTCCTTGAGTTGCGCCTTGCTCAGGCGGCCGGGCGTTTCGTGCTCGGTTTCGCGGTAGCGCAGGTAGAAGCGCGTCTCCAGATTCTCGTTGAGCCGATAGCCGAAGTTGCCGGCGACGCCTTTGCCCGTGCCCGATGAGTGATCCTGAAAACCGTCGGTGTGGCTGTCGGTGAGGGCGAGGTAATAGTCGAAATCGCCCAGCACCTGACCGGAAGCGATGTTGCGTTTCTGGTAGCCACGGCTGCCGGTTTCATAGCGCAGTTGCAGCTTGGGCGCGGTGTAGCCGGTGTGGGTGATGTAGTCGATGGCGCCGCCCAGAGCCAGCGAGCCGCGATCGAAGCCATTGGCGCCACGCAGCACTTCAGCGCGACTTATCCACAGGGGTTCCAGCAGCTCATAGGGCGTGCCGCCAGAGCCGGTCAGCGGCAGACCGTCGAGCAGGATATGGGTGCCGGAGGCATGCGAGCCGGGGCCACGGTTGATGCCCGAGCCGCGCACGCTGATCTTGACGCCCTCGTTGCCGGGCGACTGCGCATAGACGCCCGGCTGGTAGGCCAGCACGTCGGCGACGCCGGCCACGCGGCCCTGCTCGACCTTGTCCATGTCCACCAGGTTGGTGGCGCCGGGGACCTGTTTCAGCGCTTCCTGCGCGGCCTCGATTTCGCTCAGCGGTGCGCCACTGATTTGCATGGCGTCCAGTTGCATGGGCTGCTGAGCCAGGGCGATTGGCGCTGCCAGGCAGTTGAAGGTCAGCAGGGCCAGGCGGGCCGGTCGAGCGTATAGCGGCTGGGGCAACATGCGAAGGTTCCATTGAGCGGGCTACGAGTCTGTCTGATGGATGACGCAGGCGATTCGTCACCATCGCCCGCCACCCTACAGAATCCTTCGTTCAGATGCCTGACGTGTTGCCAGCCGTTTCACTCGGCAGCGAAAAACGCGGCTACCTGTGACTGCGCCACGGCGCGGGCTTCCAGCAGGGCCTGCTCACCTCTGGCGGTACCCTCCACACAGAAGAAGTGCATGTTCCTGAGGCCCACCGTGGCCAGGGCCGCCTGCAGGTAGGGGCGCAGGAAGTCTGGCTGCCGCGCCTGCTCGCCGTTGATCAGCCCGCCTGAGGCCAATGCCACGTACACCGGGCGATCACGTAGCAGGCCAACCTTGCCTTGCGGTGTGCCGTTGAATGTCATGCGAATCCGCACGATGTGATCGACCCAGGCCTTGAGTGTCGAGGGGACGGTGTAGTTGTGCATGGGGGTGGCGATCAGCAGCACATCTGCTTCGTCGAGCTGACGGATCAGCTCGGAGGAGCGGCGCAGGGCGCTGCCGGGCTCTGTCTGGTCACTGTCAGAGGGAGACGCCAGAGCCATGGCATAGTCCCGATCGACATGTTGCAGATCGTTGAGGTCGACGTCCTGCACTGCCAGTGAGTGCCGGCCAGCGAGGCCGTCGAGCACCAGGTGAGACAGACGCAGGCTTTCTGATTCAGCGCCACGCGGGCTGCTGATCAGGCGCAGTACACGGATAGCTGCAGGCATGGGCGTAACCTCTGCGGAGCAAGGCATCAGGCCAGGCCGGCCTTGTCCAGGCCGTACTGCTTGTCGGCGGAGCCAGGCAGGTTACGGAAGGCCACGCTCAGACGATTCCAGCCATTGATGGCGACCACCAGGAAGCTCAGCTCCGACAGTTCCTGCTCGGAGAACTGCTCGCGCACGCTGGCGTAGATGTTATCGGACACGCCATGCGGTGACAGTTGGGTCAGGGCTTCCGTCCACTCCAGTGCGGCGCGCTCCTGCTCGGAGAACAGCGGCGATTCGCGCCAGACGGCGACATGGTGCAGACGCAGCTCGCGCTCGCCATGGATCTTCGCTTCCTTCACGTGCATGTCGACGCAGAAGGCGCAGCCATTGATCTGCGAGGCACGCAGCATGACCAGGTGAGCCAGCGGCGCGAGGAATGGGCTGCGGGTCAGCAGCATGGAGAATTCGGCGTACTTGCCGGAGGCCTTGGGAGAGAGTGCAAAGTAGTCGAGGCGCTGGCTCATGGTCATCATCCGTATGCGAGGTGAGAAGAAACCGATGCCCCTCTGCAACTGGCAGAACCACTGTGGCCCGGTGAGGACGAATGTACGCAGCAGTGGTCTAGCCACATAGATCCATTCTTGCGAATTTTTACTGATCCACTTTCTCGGCGTTTGACATATCGCGACCTCAGCCCTGGGGAAACTGCGCCGGATCGCAAAAGCAGGCACGCAGGTGATCGAACACCAGGCGTACACGCGGTGGCACGGGACCTTGCTGTGGGCGGTAGATGAACAGCTGCCAGGGATCGGGCGCCTGCTCCGTCAGCACGGCCTGCAGGTGGCCGCTTTGCAGGTACGGCTGCGCCAGGTAGGCAGGCAACTGGCCGTAGGCCAGACCGGCAAGCACGGCTTCCAGCTCGGCTTCGGGGTCGTCACATACCAGCGCTGGCGTGGGCGGATGCAGGCTGGGGCCGTGGGCGAATGTCCATGGCCAGGGACGGCCATTCTTGCGGTCGATCAGCACCGACAGCGGCCGTTGCTGCAACTCGTCGAGGTCACGCGGCGCGCCGCTGGCAGCGATCAGTTCCGGTGTGGCCACCACTTGCAAGGGTACTGGTGCCAGGGCGCGAGCGACGTAGCGGCTGTCACGCAGGAAGCCGACGCGGATGCCGATGTCGATCTGCGCTTCCACCGCGTCGGTGATCTCGTCCTCCAGGCGCAGGTTCAGTACCAGTTGCGGGTGCTGCTTGAGCAAGGGCTGCAGGAACGCCACCAGAAAGCGCTTGCCGATGGCCTGCGGCGCGGTGATGCCGATGCGCCCGGCGATGGCCGATTCGGTGTCGGCGCGGTGGCCGCGAAACAGCGCGTCGAAATCCTCCAGCATCTGCCGGGCGCGTACCGCATAGGCCTCGCCGAAAGCGGTGATATGCACCTGGCGGGTGTTGCGGTGGAAGAGAATCTCGCCGAGCTCCTCCTCCAGCGCCTTGATCGCGCGAGTCACCGCCTGCGGGGAAACCCCCAGGCGAGTGGCTGCCTCGCGGAAGTTGTTGCAGTCGGCCGCGCTGCAGAAGATGCGGATCATCTCCATGCGGTTGAGCATGTCGGGGCGCCTCTGTATTCCAGAATGTGGAATAGCCTAATCCAAACTCTTCCATTCATTGAAACTGAAATCACCTCTAACGTGAGCCTATGTCCGGCGTACGGCACGGACACTCCAACGAATCGAGAGAGGGCTTACCCATGAGCAACAACATTTCCGGCAAGGTCGTGGTCATCACCGGCGCCAGCAGCGGCCTGGGCGAAGCCACCGCGCGTCACCTCAGCCAACTGGGCGCCAAGGTGGTGCTGGCGGCGCGGCGCAAGGAGCGTCTCGAGCAGCTTGTCAGCGAGCTGGTCGCCGCTGGCGGCGAGGCCGTGGCCTACCAGACCGACGTGACCCGCGCCGATGAGGTCAAGGCGCTGATCCAGGGCGCACTGGACACCTTCGGCCGCGTCGATGTGCTGGTCAACAACGCCGGGCTGATGGCCATCGCGCCACTGAGCGACGTGCGCGTCGAGGAGTGGGAGCGCATGATCGACATCAACATCAAGGGCGTGCTGTACGGCATCGCTGCTGCACTGCCGGTGTTCCAGCAGCAGAACGCCGGGCACTTCATCAACATCGCCTCGGTGGCCGGGATCAAGGTGTTCAGCCCCGGTGGTACCGTTTACAGCGGCACCAAGTTCGCCGTGCGCGCCATCTCCGAAGGCCTGCGTCACGAGGTCGGCGGCAGCATCCGCACCACCACCATCGAGCCGGGTGCGGTGGACTCCGAGCT
>CAMPIF010000213.1 GCA_946886245.1 Ectopseudomonas composti
CGAACCGCCCCACCGAGGCGTCCAGGTTGTCCAGGCGTTCGCGGCGCAGGGCCAACAGCGCCAGAACATCCGCCGGGTCGGCTTTGGCGGTTTCAGCGTCGGCGGAGAGCTTCCGGATTTCATCGCCGGCCTGCTTGAGCCGAGCGACGGCTTCCTGCATGGCGAGTACTTGCCCCTGCGCTCCGGGCTGCACATCGGCACTGATGAACACACCCTTGCCGGCGCGCACCGAGCCCCAGCCATCGGTGCGCAGCTCGAAGCCTTCGCCGCGTTTCTGCTTCTTGGCATCCACCAGATGCCCCAGGTTGAGCTGGCTCTTGCCGGAGTACTCGGTGCTGACCTTGATGTGTTCCTGCCCGCGCGTGTCGTCCAGGCGAATTTTGTTGTTGGTGGGCGTTCTCAGTACGTTGCGCTTGTGGTTGTGGATGGTGACGTGGTCAGGCTCGAGGTTGGTGTGCAGGGCATGGGCGATGAACGGCCTATCCGGGTCGCCCTGCTCGAAGGCCACCGCCACTTCGGTGCCGGCCAGCAAGGGCATGTGCAAGCCGTAGGTGTCGCCGGCATAGGGCCGCGCCAGGCGCAGCCACATGCTCTCGCGGCCGGCTGGCCAGGTATCCCGGTCGAACAGGAAGTTGACGCGGTAGCGCCCTTGTCCATCGATATGGCTGTAGGGGTCGTTGCGCTGCGGGCTGGTGATGCGCGCAGGCACGGTGCCGGCGATGCGCGGCTTGCTCGGCACCGGCGGGCGGAAGGCGATGTGGCCGTCGGGGATGGCTTCGAAGCGAACGTCGAAGCTGCGATCACGGGCAGCCGTGCAGTGGCTGCGGACGATCAGCGCGCCTTGCCTGAACGCTGCCGGTGCGCCGCCTGTCACCTTGAGCACCCAGCCGGGGGCCAGGGCGGCGTCGCTGCTGGCGCCGCTCAGGCGGAGCTGGTCATTCAGGTAGCGCTCGTGGGCCAGTTGCGCGTAGAAGACGCCGCTCTCGGCGTGGTCTTCCTCATCGCCACGGGCATGGGGATCGCCGAGGCTCTGGTAGTGCTCGTCGGCGTAATGGTAGGCCTCGCCGTAGGTGGTGGCGGCGCCACGCGTCAGGTCGGCCTGGCCGTCAAGGTTGGCGCCGGCATCGCGCGAGTAGTAGGCGCGGGTGCTGACCACTTGCTGGACGACCTGGTGGCTGGCTTGCAGGTCCCAGACGGCATCCTGGCCGGTGGTTTGCAGCCCGCTCAGGGGCCGCAGCGGCAGGCTGATGTCGCGTTGGTAGTGCATGGGCGAGTCCTTGAACTCGACCACGTCGATTTTCAAGCGCGCGTCCATGCTGAAGCTGAACCAGATGCCGCGCTCGGCGCAGAGCCGCTTGATGTAGGCCAGGTCCGACTCGCCGTACTGCAGCAGTTGGTCATGCTGCTTGTAGGTTCTGCCGAGGTCGATGAGGAAATCCTGCCCGCGCCAGCCATGTCGCCGCAGGATGGTTTCCACTACCTCGGGCACGCTCTGGTTCTGGTAGATGCGGTACTGGCAGGTCTTGTCCAGCAGCGACAGGCGCGGCTCCAGCCTGAGCTCGTAACGGGCTTCGTCCCTGGAGGCCGAAAGCCGCCGGAATCCTGTGATGACCCCGTGCAAGGTGCGCAGCGGCGCGAGCGCGGGTGGTGTGTAGCCGCGAATGATCAGCGCGGGCGGCGCTGCGTGCAGACTGAAGCTGGCCTCCTTGCCGAGCAAGGTGTCGGCGGCAATGTCGAGACTCGGGCTGGTCACCTCGATGGCGTAGCAGAAGGTCTCGCTGAGTGCCTCGGTGCCGGAAAACGCGAGCACGTCCAACGGGGCGCTCTGGTCAGCCACCGTGAGCCTATGCCGGCTGTGGTCGAAGAAGGGGCGTATCTCGCTGAGCATGGATCAGACCTCCGCGCGTTCGAGAGCCAAGGGCTCTTCGCTGAATGCCAGGGCGATGCCGTCGTCAGCGCTGTAACCCAGGCTGACGGCGGTGGCTTGGCGCTGGCTGGCTTGGCGCTGCAGCAGCTGCTGGCTCAGCACCGGCAGGATTTGCTGGTTGAGCAGGCTGTCGATGTTGCGCGCGCCGCTGTCGGGCAGCAGGCAGGCATCGACGATGGCCTGGTTGAGGCCATCGCCGATACGGCAGGTAATGCCGTAGGCGCTGCTATTGGCGATAGTCGATGCGCGCTATGACCTGAACTCCGGCCCAGCGACGCTTTGTAGGTGATAAAAACCCAGCGATATATAAGACTTTTCTTAAAGCTCGATCTTGTTGCGGTATCGCAAGAAGCGACTCAGAACCAGGCGTGGCCTGAAGGGCCTGGTGACCGGTGAACGGCGTGACGGGTATCTCCAGCAAGTGGCACGCCCCCACTTGAATACCCGTCTTTTTCATCGCTGCACCGGCACGCCAGGGGACGTCATTGGACACAAGCACCGCGCAGACCGTGGCTTTGCCGGATGCCAGGACGTAAAGAAACAGAGAAATACAGGGTGCGCATGTCAACGAAAAGCCCCGCTGACTGCGGGGCTTGTGCTTTCAATGGTCGCGGCTGAAGCCCCTCCCACACGTCATCATGAATGCCGTGGGAGGCTTCGGCCGCGACAGACCTGCCCCGGGTGGCATCCGGGCTAGCGCCGGGCCACCAGAAACAGCCGTGGAAACGGCAGCAACACCCGACCATCGGCCTGCGCCGGATAGGCATCGCTGACCGCTGCCTGATAGCGTTCGAGGAAAGCTGCCTGCTGCTCGGCATCCAGCGGCTGCAGGAACGGCAGCAACGCCGTTGACTTGAACCACTCCACCACCGCTGCCGCATTGTCCAGCACATGGAAGTAGGTGGTACGCCAGATATCCAGTTCGCAGGCCTGGGCGCCGAGGATGTCGTAATAGGTTTGCGCACTGTGCCGCTCGGCATGGCGCACCTCGCCGATTCGCGCTGCCCAGGGCCCGTCGGCGGCCACCTCGCGGGCCAGGCGATGCGCCGGCTCCTGCAGGTTGTCTGGTGTCTGGATCGCCAGCCAGCCACCCGGCGCCAGTTGCGCCAGCAACCTCGGGTAGAGCTGCGCGTGATCGGGCAGCCATTGCAGCGAGGCATTGGCCAGGATCAGCTGCGGTGCGCTGTCGGCCCGCCAGTGCTGGATATCCGCCAACTGGAAGCTAACCTGGGGCAGCCGCTGACGCGCTGCCCGCAGCATGTCTTCACTGCTGTCGATACCTATCACCCGCGCTTGTGGCGCATGAGATTGCAATACGGCAGTTGAATTACCGGGGCCGCAGCCCAGGTCGACAGCCAGCTCGAGGTCATCACGCGGCACCGCCGCCAGCAGATCATGCACGGGGCGGGTACGCTGGCGTTCGAACAGGGAATACTGCTGGGCGGACCAACTCATCGCATCACTCCTCGATTTCAATCATGGGCCGCAGGATAACAGGCTGACCGAACCCACAAGGTTTTCGCTGAAACCGGCAAGTTTCCGCTTTCGCCCGGCATGGACATGGCGGATATCCGCCACCCACTGTGCGACACGTCACACCCCTTTCCACACGCCAGACAGCCTTGGCGGAGGTTCGCCACACTGGCATAAGCCTTGCGATGGTAAGTCGCCAGCTTCGCTCAAGCCACGATAGCTACAAGGGACTGAGCGACCGCCAAAGTGACCAACACGACGTGGCCGAAAAGGCTCCGCAACCTGATAAGAAGAAAAGGAAGCAGTATGTTCAATACCCTTCGTGCCATGGCCGTGTGCGCCATGGCGTGCGCCTCTCTCAGCGCCACCAGCGCGCTGGCCGATGAACCTATCCTGATCAAGTTCTCGCACGTCGTGGCCGATGCCACTCCCAAGGGCCAGGGCGCGCTGCTGTTCAAGCAGCTGGTCGAGGAACGTCTGGCCGGCAAGGTGAAGGTCGAGGTCTACCCGAACTCCAGCCTCTACGGCGACGCCAACGAGCTGGAAGCGCTGCGCAACAACGATGTTCAGTTGCTGGCGCCGTCTCTGGCGAAGTTCGAGCAGTACACCAAGCAACTGCAGGTGTTCGACCTGCCGTTCCTGTTCGATGATCTGGATGCGGTCAACCGTTTCCAGAAACGCGCCAAGGGCCGCCAACTGCTGCGCTCGATGGAAGAGCACAATATCGTCGGCCTGGCTTACTGGCATAACGGCATGAAGCAGCTTTCCGCCACTCGCGCGCTGAACATGCCCGGGGATGCCAATGGTCTGAGCTTCCGCATTCAGCCCTCGGCGGTGCTGCAGGCACAATTCGGTCAGGTGGGCGCAAATAGTCAGAAACTGCCCTTCTCCGAAGTCTTCAAGGCGCTGCAGAGTGGCCAGGTGCAGGGGGCGGAAAATCCCTGGTCGAACATCTACAGCCAGAAGCTGCATGAAGTGCAGCCCTTCATCAGCGAAACCAACCATGGCGTGCTGGACTACATGCTGGTGAGCAATTCGCGCTTCTGGTACGGCATCCCGCATCAGATCCGCATGGAGCTGGAAGGCATCATCGATGAGGTCACCTACGCGGTGAACAAACAGGCCGAAGCCGCCAACCAGGCCGATCGCCAGCGCATCGTGGATTCCGGTCGCAGCCAGGTCATCAACCTGACGGCCGAGCAGCGTCAGGCCTGGCGCGATGCGATGCGTCCGGTATGGCAACAGTTCGAAGGGCAGATTGGCAGTGACGTGATCAAGGCGGCGCAGACGGTGAACCGCAAGCATCGCGAGTGACTCTCAGCCGGCATGGCGGAAAACCGCCGTGCCGGTTGCTTGCTCCCTTCACAGACTAAGGCGCCTGCTGCAGTCGCTCCACCTGCCAGCCGCCACCCAGGGCAGCGATCAACTGCACACTGGCCGTCAGTCGGCTACCGAGAAGCGTGAGGTTGCTGCGCTCGTTGTTCAGTGCGGTCGCCTGCACGGTGACCACGCTGTTGTAGTCGACGGTACCGGCACGGTACTGGTTCTCGATCAGGCGCAGCGACTCACGCGCCGCATCCAGCGCCTCCTGCTGCACCCCGCTCTCCTGCTCCAGCACGCGCAGCTGCACCAGGTAATCCTCCACCTCACGGAAGCTGTCCAGCACGGCCTGGCGGTATTGCGCCACGGTCTGGTCATAGGCGGCTTCGCTGCGCTCCAGCTCCGCACGTCGCGCGCCGCCGTCGAACAGGGTCAGTGCCAGTTGCGGGCCAAGCGACCAGAAGCGGTTTGGCACCTCGATCCAGTCGGCGAAGCTGCTGCCACGATAGCCACCGCCGGCCGAGATGCTCAGGTCGGGGAACCAGGCTGCCTCCGCCACGCCGATCTGCGCGTTGGCCGCCATCACCCGGCGTTCGGCAGCGGCAACGTCAGGGCGGCGTTCGAGCAACTGCGACGGCAGCGCCACGGGTACCTCGGGCAAAGCTGGCAGACTTTCGCGCGGTGCGATGGACAGCTCCGCCGGGCTGACGCCGACCAGCACGGCAATGGCATGTTCGAGCTGCGCGCGCTGCCACTCGAGATCGATGGCCTGCGCCTGCGTGCTCTTGAGCTGGGTGGTGGCCTGGCTCACGTCGGACCTGGGCACGATGCCGGCCCGATACTGGTTCTCGGTCAGGCGCAGCGAGCGCGCGTAGGCGGCCACTGTCGCGTCGAGCAAACGCTTCTGCTCATCGAGAATGCGCAGTTGCAGGTAGTTCTGCACCAACTCGCTCTGCAGACTCAGCCGCGCAGCGGCAAGGTCGGCGGCGCTGGCCTCGAATTCGGCGCGGCTGGCCTCCAGGCCCCGGCGCAGCTTGCCCCAGATATCCAGCTCCCAGGCTGCATTGAGGCTGAGGTCATAGCTCTTGGAAATGCTCGATGCTCCAGAACCGCTGACGGTGACGCCATCGGCGGTACGGAGGGTGCTGTCACCGCCGCCCTGCCCGGCTCGGGTCACCCCGGCGCTGCCGGACAGCGTTGGGTAGAAGCTGGCCCGCGCACCGCGCACCAGTGCGCGCGCCTGGCGGTACTGGGCCTCGGCTGCCGCCAGGTTCTGGTTGGACAGCTGCAGGCGCTCGGCCAGCGCATCGAGCTCGGCATCGCCATACAGTGCCCACCAGTTGCCACGCTCCAGGGCGTCTGCCGGCGCGGCCGCCTTCCAGCCCTCGACCTGTTTGAACTGCACAGGTGCCGCCAGTTCGGGGCGCTGGTAATCAGGGCCCAGGGTGCAGCCGCCAAGCACGCCGGCCAGCAGCAAGGAGACGAGGGTTCGGGCGAAAGGAACTTGGTTCATAGCGGATTTTCCAACGAAGCATCGGTGCGCACGCCGCGCCAGCGGTTGACGCGATGGCGCAGGCGGTCGAAGTAGAGGTAGACCACCGGAGTGGTGTAGAGGGTCAGCATCTGGCTCAACACCAGGCCACCGACGATGGTGATACCCAGCGGCTGGCGCATTTCAGAACCCTCGGCACTGCCCAGCACCAGCGGCAAGGCGCCAAGAATCGCGGCCAGGGTAGTCATCATGATCGGCCGGAAACGCAGCAGGCAGGCCTGACGAATGGACTCCTGCGGGCTGAGGCGTTCGCCCCGCTCCAGTTGCAGGGCCAGATCGACCATCAGAATGGCGTTCTTCTTGACGATACCGATCAGCAGGAACAGCCCCAGCAGCGAAATCAGGCTGAACTCCATGCCGACCAGTTGCAGCGCGAGCAAGGCGCCAACCCCGGCAGACGGCAAGGTCGAGAGGATGGTCAGCGGGTGCACGTAGCTCTCGTAGAGCACGCCCAGCACGATGTACACCACCACCAGTGCCAGCAGGATCATCAGCGGCTGATTGCCCTGGGTCTGCTGGAACGCAGCGCCAGTGCCGCCCAGCATGCCCTGCACTTCGGTGGGCAGGCCGACCCGCGCCACGGCGGTCTCGATGGCGCGGCTGGCCTGATCGAGGCTGACGCCCTCGGCCAGGGAGAAGCCGATATTCTCGGCGGCGAACTGGCCCTGGTGGTTGACCCGATCCTCTTCCAGGCTGCGTTCCCAGCGGGCGAAGGTGGACAGCGGCACCCGAGCGCCATCGGCGGTGATCAGCTGAATCTGGTCCAGCGCCTCGGGATGCTGGGCGTAGCGCGGGTTGATCTCCATCACCACGCTGTACTGGTTCAGCGCCTCGTAGATGGTGGAAACCTGGCGCTGGCTGAAGGCGTTGTTGAGCACGGCGGTGATCATGCTCATCTCTACGCCCAGACGCTGCGCAGCCTCGCGGTCGACGACCAGGCGAATCTGCTGGGCGCCCTCGTTCTCGTTGGCGGCGCTATCGGTCAGCTCGGGCAGCGCGCGCACCGCCTGTCGCCCCTCCGGCAGCCCCGTCCGCTGGAGGTCGAG
>CAMPIF010000214.1 GCA_946886245.1 Ectopseudomonas composti
CACGCCCAGGTCGTAGCCGAGGTCCCATTCGGTCTTGCCGAGATCGAGCCGCCGGGCGCGCAACCGCGCGCCGATCAGCGCGTCGAGGTCGAGCCACTCGGCCGCTTCCTGCTCTCTTTGCTCCGGCGTCATCGATACCCGCCAGCCAGCAGACTCCTGCACGTGCCGCTTTGCACGGCCACCTCATTCCCGATTCGGCGGTAGATTTGGCCGTATCGTCCCTTTAGCCATGGTCTGAATCCTGATTCACTGAACGCAGATGAATCAGGATTCAGACCATGGCTTACCGCACCAGCGAAGCTCGACTCGACCGCGATCAGGCACAGCGCCAGCGCATTCTCGACTGCGCCTTGCTGCGCGTTGCCGAGGGCGGTTTCGCCGCCCTGACCATGCAGGCGCTGGCTGACGATGTCGGCATCGCCACCGGCAGCCTGTATCGCCACTTTCGCAGCAAGGGTGAACTGGCCGCCGAAGTCTTTGCCAGCGCCAGTCAGCGTGAGGTGGATGCCCTGGCCGCCGCCTTGCGCGGGCCGGGCGGACCCAGTGAGCGCCTGCGCCTCGGCCTCGAGCAGTTCGCTGCCCGCGCCTGGCATAGCCGCCGCCTGGCCTTTGCGCTGATCGCCGAGCCGGTCGACCCCGAAGTCGACGAGCAGCGCCTGCTCTATCGCGAAGCCTACGCCGAACTGTTCAGTGACCTGCTGGAGGAGGGCGCCGCTGCCGGCGAGTTTCGAATCGAGCCGATCGGCCTGATGGCGGCCTGCCTGGTCGGCGCCATTGCCGAAGCGCTGGTCGGGCCGCTGTCGCCACCTGCTCGCGCCGCTCGCGAAGCGGGCCAACCCACTCTGGAGCTGGCGCAGGTCAGCGCCGCCCTTGCCACCTTCTGCCTGCGCGCCGTCGGCGCCGAGGAGTCCACGCGATGAAACCCAGTCTGCATGCCGAAACCCACGAGGTGTTCAACCAGGTGCCAAGCCTGGACGGCGCCAATCTCTATCGCCTCGACCTGCCGTTGCAGGAGTGTATTCGCCGCTACGACGGCGCCTGGGCGGATGAACGCTTGAGCGCTTATGGCGCCCTGGCAGGCGGTGCCCTGATGCAGGCCGGCTTTCTCGCCAACGAGAACAAACCGGTGTTCAAGAGCCACGACCGCTACGGCAACCGTATCGATCTGGTGGAGTTTCACCCGGCCTACCACGAACTGATGCGCACGGCGGTGGAGCACGGCCTGCCGTCGCTGCCCTGGACAGATCCGCGCGCCGGCGCTCATGTCGCCCGCGCCGGGCTGACCTATATGCACAGCCAGGCCGAAGCGGCCAGCGGCTGCCCGCTGACCATGACCTTCGCCGCCGTGCCGGCCATTCGCCTGCAGCCCAACGTGGCCGAGCAATGGCTGCCGAAGATCCTCTCCAGCCAGTACGACCCGCGCAACCTGCCGATGGAGCAGAAGGCCGGCGTCACCATCGGCATGGCCATGACCGAGAAGCAGGGCGGCACCGATGTGCGCGCCAATACCACGCGGGCCTATCCCATCGGTCTTGGCGGGCCGGGACAGGGCTATGAACTGGTGGGGCACAAATGGTTCTGCTCGGCGCCGATGTGCGACGCCTTTCTCACCCTGGCGTACACCGACAAGGGTCTGTCGTGCTTCCTGCTGCCGCGTCACCGGCCGGATGGCACGCGCAACGCGTTCTACATCCAGCGCCTGAAGAACAAGCTGGGCAACTGGGCCAACGCCTCCAGCGAGGTGGAATATCGCGGTGCCTTCGCCTGGATGCTCGGCGAGGAAGGACGTGGCGTGCCGACCATCATCGAGATGGTGGCCATGACCCGCTTCGATTGCATGATCGGCTCCAGCAGCCTGATGCGCCAGGCGCTGACCCAGGCCGCGCACCACTGCGCGCACCGCCAGGTCGGCGGCAAGCTGCTCGCCGACCAGCCGCTGATGCAGAACGTGCTGGCCGACCTGGCGCTGGAGAGCGAAGCCGCGCTGGCGCTGTGCATGCGCATGGGCCGTGCGCTCGATAACCCGCATGACGCGCAGGAAGACAAGTTCGCCCGCCTGGTCACTGCGGTGGGCAAGTACTGGATCTGCAAGCGCGCGCCGGAAATGATCTATGAGGCCAGCGAGTGCATGGGCGGCGCTGGCTACGTCGAGGACACCATCATGCCGCGCCTGTATCGTGAAGCGCCGGTCAACTCGATCTGGGAAGGCTCGGGCAACGTGCAATGCCTGGACGTGCTGCGCGCGTTGTCCAAGGAACCGGGCGTGCTCGATGCGCTGTTCATCGAGCTGGGTGATGGCCACGGCGATGCCCGTCTGAAGGCGCATATCCAGCGGCTCAAGGCCGATTTTGCCGATACCTCCGACATCCAGTACCGCGCCCGCCAGCTCACCGAAGACATGGCCGTCGCGTTGCAGGCCAAGCTGCTGCTGGAGGCGGGCAATGCCACCGTCTCCGATGCTTTCATCGCCAGCCGCCTGGAAGGCCGCGGCCGCGTCTACGGTACCCTGCCGCGCGGTGTCGACGTCGAGGCGCTGCTGGCGCGCAGCACGCCCCACCTGGTCTGAGCGAGGGCCGAGGGTGGATTGCCCGGCGCGCTGTTTTTTGGCCGGGTAGGCGAGTAGTCTTGCGGCCGATGGTTCTGCGTGCACGCCTGTGGCGCGGATGAAAAGGGAACAGGGTGCGGCGAATCTCGCCAATGCCCTGGCTGCCCCCGCAACTGTAAGCGGCGAACGATGCCCTCATGCCACTGACTTCGGTCGGGAAGGCGGGCGGAGTGCCAAGCCGTGAGCCAGGAGACCTGCCATCGACAACGGGCGTTTCGCCCACTCCCTCATCCGAATCGTCGCGCGGTGGGCGCGGCAAAGGAGCTCGCATGCATATCGAACCGGACGTCGTCGAAAGCGCCAAGATCCTGCTCAGCCACGCAACGGCCGTCACTGCCTTCGGCCTGACCGCCAAACTCGCCCTGGACAGCGTACGCAACAACGGTGGTGTCGCCGCCTTGGCGCTGCGCAGCCTGCTGACCACCGCCCTGGTGTTCTGCTTTTTCGAAGTGTTCCCGCATCATGCGGTGGGCGTTTCCGAGGTGCACCTGATCCTCGGTTCGACCCTGTTCCTGCTGTTCGGTGCCGGTGCTGCGGCCATCGGCCTGGCGGCAGGTCTGCTGCTGCAAGGGCTGCTGTTCGCCCCGTTCGACCTGCCGCAGTACGGCATGAACGTCACCACGCTGTTGATCCCGCTGTGGGGCATCAGCCTGCTGGCCAAGCGCATCGTCGCGCCGGGCACCGCCTACGTCGACCTTTCCTACAAGCAGGCGCTGGCGCTTTCGACCGCTTATCAGGGCGGCATCGTCGCCTGGGTAGCGTTCTGGGCCTTCTACGGCCACGGTTTCTCCAGCGAAAACCTGGCGGCCGTGGGCAGCTTCGGCCTGGCCTACATGAGCGTGATCCTGATCGAGCCGCTGATCGACCTGGGCGTGCTGGCCGCTGCCAAGGCGCTGTCGCGTTTCAGTCAGGGGCCGCTGTTCAACGTGCGTCTGCACCAGCCGGCCTGAGTCCGTCGATCTGACGGTCATGCGGCAAGAAGCGTCCTGGATGATGAAAGCCTGTGCTGCCTGCCTGCCCTCATCCGGCGCTTCGCGCCACCTTCTCCCGGAGGGAGAAGAACACTAAGGAAGGCGTCGCTGCGCGACTTTCGCGCTAATGGCGGCGCTGCCAGATCATCTTGCCGGTATTGCTTTCGGTGACCAGGTACGGGTCGCTGAAGCGGTAATAGGCGGCGGGGCGATAGTCGGCGGCGCCTGTCAGGCGCACCATCAGCATGCCGTCCTGGCTGCGCCAGTGGCCGCTGTACTGCACCTCGCCGGGGCTGTCGTAATTCCAGTCGCTGCCGCCACCGACCGAACGAGTCCACTGGGTGACGCTGCCATCGGCGTTCAGTTGCAGGGTCATCAGGGTGTTGAACGAGGCGAAGTCGGCGCCACCGCTGTTGATGATCTTCTCGTGTACCCAGGTGCCGACAAGCGCCGGGTCCCGAGCGCCGGCAGCGGACGGTGTCGCCGCTGTTGCTGCCGCTTCGCGCTGAAACAGAGCCTGGCGCTCCAGCACTTCGCCGTTGCGTGGATCGCGTCCGTGGATGGTGTTGTTGCGCTTGTCATTGGAAAAGGTGGGGTTGATTTTTGCCAGAAGCAGTACGGTCAGAGGGTCGCTGAGGTCGGCACGCTGCTGCTGGCCGTCGTAGCGGCCTTTGACGATCAGACGCAGGCGCTGGCTCTCCACGTACTCGCCTTCCACCACGGCGCCGCTCTGACGCAGGATCAGTTCGCTCGGCTGGCCGTCGAGGGTTGCTCGGTAATGACCGTCGAGTTCACCGGCCTGAATGCTTGAGCATGAGGCGATGGCCAGCAGCAGAGCGATTGCACGAGGCATTGCGGTGACCTCTGACGAATTTATCCAAGCCTAGCCGTTGGCAGCGACAGGCGGGGGATCGCGCTATGTTTTCGTCACCGTATGCAGGCAAGATAGGGGCGTACGTTCAGTCAGGAAGATGCACTGTGAAAGCCTGCTCAGATGATTTCATCATTGCCCACACCCCCGAAGAGGCGGTCGACCGTCTCGCCGCCTTGCACCAGGAAGCCACCGGTGCGTTGAGCCAGGCGCTCAAGCGTTACCTCAAGGAGCGCATCCGCCCCGATGCCAGCGAGCACTGCCTGTTCCGTTATCCCGAGTTGCGCCTGACCTACCTGTGCCAGGGCGAGGTGCCGACCACCGTGCGCGCCTACGCCAAGGTGCAGGTGCCGGGCACCTATGCAATCACCGTGACCCAGCCAGCGGCCTTCCGCAAGTACCTGCTGGAGCAGCTGAGCCCGCTGATGAACGACTTCACCCTGCGTGTGGAAGTCGGCCGCAGCCAGCAGAACATTCCCTACCCCTACGTGGTCGAGGGTGGCGATGAGCTGGCTGGCAGTGGCGTGACCGCCGCAGAACTGGCACGGGTATTCCCCAGCACCGACCTGTCCGCCGCCACCGACGGCACCGCCGATGGTCTGTACGACTGGGAGAACATCGACCCGCTGCCGCTGGCGCTGTTCGACGCGGCGCGCACCGACTTCTCCCTCAAGCGCATCCAGCACTACACCGGTAGCGACTGGCGCCACGTGCAGCCATGGATCCTGCTGACCAACTACCACCGCTACGTCGACCAGTTCATCCGCCACGGCCTGGACATGCTGGTGGGCGACTCGCGCTTCACCCGCATGGTGTTGCCGGGCAATGTGGTGATCGAGCGCGGCATGGCCGAAGGCGAGATGCAGGCGATCATCGAGAATGTGGTCTGGCACCGCTACCAGATGCCGGCCTACCACCTGCAGGCCGAAGACGGCCACGGCATCACCCTGGTCAACATTGGCGTCGGTCCGTCCAATGCCAAGAACATCACCGACCACCTGGCCGTGCTGCGCCCGCATTGCTGGCTGATGATCGGCCACTGCGGCGGCCTGCGTCAGTCGCAGACCATCGGCGACTACGTGCTGGCCCACGCCTACATGCGCCGCGATGGCATTCTCGACCGCGTGCTGCCGCCGCATATCCCGCTGCCGGCGCTGGCCGAGGTGCAGCAGGCGCTGCAGGAAGCCGCCAAGTTGGTGACCGGTGAAGAGGGCGACGAGCTGAAGAAGCGCCTGCGCACCGGCACCGTGCTGACCTACGACGACCGCAACTGGGAACTGCGCTGGGCCCAGGAGCGGCCGTTGATCAACCTGTCGCGCGCCGTGGCGGTGGACATGGAAAGCGGCACCATCGCCGCGCAAGGCTATCGCCTGCGGGTGCCCTACGGCACGCTGCTGTGCGTGTCGGACAAGCCCCTGCACAGCGAGATCAAGCTGCCCGGCGCGGCTGGCGCCTTCTACGAGCGCGCCGTGACCCAGCACCTGCACATCGGTATCGCGGCGCTGGAGCTGATGCGCAGCCAGCTCAATTCGCTGCACTCACGCAAGCTGCGCAGTTTCGACGAGCCGCCGTTCCGCTGAAGGCTTGAGCGCGGCCAGCAGGCTGCTGTCGCGCTCAGGCATCTGTTTGTCAGCGGTGTGCACAGCGCACCCTACGCCATTCAGCCACCGTTGGTCGGGGGAACTCAGGCCGCGACCGGCGCCTCGTCACGCAGCAGTTCGGCCAGCGCGGCGCGGTCTATGTTGGCGCCGCTGAGCACCACGGCCACGCGCTGGCCGGCATTGAGCCCGCGCTCCTGCATCAGGGCGGCGAGAGCAGCGGCGCCGGCGCCTTCGGCGAGGTTGTGGGTGTCCTCGTGATAAGTGCGGATGGCGGTGCGGATTTCCTCGTCGTCGACCCGCACGATGCGCGTGGCGCCGGCGCGGATCATGTCCAGCGCCAGTTGCTGCGGCTGACGGCAGGCCATGCCGTCGGCCAGGGTGTCGGCGCGGTCGGTCTGCACCAGGCAGCCCTGCTCGAAGCTCTGTGCATAGGCGTCGGCGCCGCTGGCGACCACGCCGATGATCTCGGTGTCGAGGCCAAGCAGGTCGCGGGTGCGGATCATCGCGCAGATGCCCGAGCCGAGGCCGATGGGCACGTACACCCGGCGCAGGTTCGGCACTGCCTCCAGCAGTTCCAGCGCGTAGCTGGCCACGCCACGCACCAGGTCCTCGTGCAGTGACGGGACCCAGTGCAGGCCGTCGCGTTCGGCCAGGCGCGCGGCCTCGGCGCGGGCTTCGTCGAAATCGCGACCATGCTCGATCACCTCGGCACCGAGAGCGCGCATTGCCGCGTTCTTCTCGTGGGCGTTGCCATGCGGCACCAGGATGCGGATCGCCAGACCGGCCGCGCGCGCAGCCAGCGCCAGGCTCTGGCCGTGGTTGCCACGGGTGGCGGTGACCAGCCCGCGCACCTGCGGCTCGCGGCGCAGCAGGGCGTCGATATAGACCAGCCCGCCGCGCACCTTGAAAGCGGCGGTCGGCGCGTGGTTCTCGTGCTTGACCCAGACCTCGCAACCCAGGCGCTGGGCCAGCAGTGGCCAGGCCAGTTGCGGTGTGGGCGCCATGTGGCGGTGAACCAGTTCAGCGCTCTGGCGCAGTTGGGCAAGGTCGAACATGACGGGCACTCCGAGTGGTGTTGACCCGGATGCTAGTGCGGTGCATTGTATGGGTAAATGTTTATATTGCATGGCAAGCAATGTGGCTTCCTGATCTTCAAGACAACTCCCTTCCGACGTATCTCGCGCTGGTCGAGGCCATCGCCGCTGCCATTGGCCGTGGCGAACTCAAGCCCGGTGAGCGCCTGCC
>CAMPIF010000215.1 GCA_946886245.1 Ectopseudomonas composti
GCGTCAGTCAGCCCGAGAGCGAGCTGGAGTCGCTGCACGGCGCGGTGATCACCGCGCTCAACGAGGAGGCTGTGGTTTCCGCCTGTCTGGCCAATCAGGGCGGCCTGAATCTGCTGGCCAGTTACGAGGCGTTTTGCGTGAAGATGCTCGGTGCCGTGCGCCAGAGTCTGATCTTCGCCCGCCAGCAGAAAGAGGCGGGACGTCCAGCCGGCTGGCTGGGCTGGCCGCTGGTGGCCACTTCGCATACCTGGGAGAACGGCAAGAACCAGCAATCGCACCAGGACACCACGTTCTGCGAGGCGCTGCTGGGCGAGATGCACGATGTCGTGCGCGTGCTGTTGCCGGCCGATCACAACTCGCTGCTGGCCCTGCTGCCAGGCATCTACCAGGAGCGCGGCCGGCTCGCGTGCCTGGTGGTGGCCAAGCGTGAACAACCCTGTAGCTTCACCGCCGAACAGGCGCAGCAACTGGCCCGTGAGGGGGCATTGCTGGTCGATGCCGCGGGCGATGGCGAACCGGTGCTGCTGATTGCCAGCGGCAGCTATCAGTTGCACGAGATGCGCCGCGCCGCCGTTCGTCTGAGCGAGCAGGCTGTGGCCTGGCGTCTGATTTACTTGCAGGAACCAGGGCGCTTTCGTATGCCGCGTGATGCCTGGGAGGCGTCGAGTGTGGCCAGCGCCGCTCAGCGTGAGGCGCTGTTCCCGATTGCCTGTCGGCGGCGCGTGTTGCTTGGCCACATGCGCCCGGAAGTGGCCCTGGGGCATCTGTCGACGGTGCTGGGCGATGCCGCTACGTGTCGTGCGCTTGGTTATCGCAACCGTGGCGGCACTTTCGACGAAGCCGGCATGCTGTTCGCCAATGGCTGTACCTGGGCGCATGTCCTGCAAAGCGTTGCCGAGGTGCTCGGCGTATCGATCGATGCCTGGCTGACGCTCGAGGAACGTGCGGCTCTGGCAGGCAGGGGGAATCCTCGCTCCCTGCGTTGAGCCGGCTGACTGGGTCAATGGCAAGGGAGAGGCAGGTATGCCCAAGTTGATTCTGGAGATCGAAGCGGACCTCTATCGCCTGCTGCAGCAGGCGGCGCGAACCAATCGACTGAGTCTGGAGGATGAATGTCGACGTCGCCTCGAGGGCGGTGTACGGCGTTCGCGCTATATGGAGGCCTTGCTCGCCGAGCTGCGCGCCGACGATGCGCAGCGCCGAGCGGAACGGGACTGACGGCGGCTCTGGATCAGAGGCCGCAGTCGCTCTTGTCGAACACTTCGACGGTAACCGGGCGGTTGCTGCGGTATTCACTGAACTGGTAGCGCAGCTGTGCGCCCTGGGCCAACAGGTTGCGATAGCCCGGATTGCGGCAGACGCTGGCGGCCAGCTGCGCGCGCACGGTGTCGGGGTTGCCGCGCATCTGCGCTGCATGCGCTTCGCGCACGCTGAGGTGGTTGATCAGCGTGTGGCCTTCCACGGTGTAGCCCTGATCGAGAATGTCTTCGTTGATCGCGCGCGGCGTGCCCTCGCTGCTTTGCCGGGCGACCTGCTCCAGGGTGCGAGTCAGTTCCATCTCCTTCAGCGAGGCTGCCTGGGCAGTGGCAAGCGTCAGGCTGAGCGCGAGAGCGGGGAGGATGTAACGCAGCATGTCATGTGACTCCTGAAAGCGTGGACGAGGGTTGGACAGGGCCTCGCCGCGAATGTTCGCGCCGCTGGCCATTTGCCCGCCTGAAACAAAGTGTTACTGATGGGGACATGCTGGCCTGTGGCCGCCGTCCGTCACCACGACCAAAGGCCGGGGATCATCGGCCAATCCTGCACGTCACAGGCATTGAGCCGCCGTCGCAGTCGGACGTCGCCAGTGCAGACCTGCCTGAAGTCTGTCGCTGGTGCAGGAAGGACTGCGCGGTGTTCAAGCAGCGTGCAGGAGAATAACAATGACAATGCTCTCTCGGCGCTGGCCATCGCGGATGATGGTCGGCAGTTTACTGGTTTTGCCCGTTGCCCAGGTGCAGGCATCCGGTTATCACTTCGGTTCGCAATCCGTGGCGGCGCAGGGGTCGGCACATGCCAACGGTGCCGAGGCAGCCGATCCCTCGACCATTTTCTACAACCCTGCCGGCCTTGCCCGGCTCAAGGGCACCCAGGTGACCTCCGGCCTGAGCATCCTGCTGCCGGATGGCGATTACGAGGACAAGGGCAGTCGTGACGTGTTCGGCAATCCGGTATCGGGAGAGGCCGGCGAATTCCTGCCCGATGCCGCCGCTGCGCCCAACTTCTATTTTTCCCACGCGATCAGCGACCGGGTGACGGTCGGCCTGGGGATCTTCACCCCGTTCGGCGCCAAGCTCGACTACAAGGAGGACTGGGCCGGGCGCTACGGCATCCAGTCGGCCAGCCTGGAGACGGTGACCTTCAATCCGAGCATTGCCTTTCGCTTCAACGAGCACCACAGCGTCGGTTTCGGTGTGTCGGCGCAGTACATCAAGTCGGTGCAGCGCGGTGCGGCGGATGTCAAAGGCGCCTCGCGGCAGTTGGCTGGGCAGTTCGTCACCGCCAATCAGGAACTGACCGAGCTGGCGGCATCACCGCTTGGTCAGTTCGCCATTCCGTTGTTCTACGGCATCGATGTGCCCACTGAGATCAGCAGTTGCGACGGTCAGGCCGATGACGCTTTCGTCGACTGTGTGGCGAAGAACTTCGCCGACAACGTCCAGGGCGATGGCTACTTCCGGGTCAAGGGCGATGACTGGGGTTTTGGCTGGAATATCGGCTATATGTGGGAGCCGACCGAAGCGACGCGCTTTGGCGTGTCCTATCGCTCCAACATTCGCCACACCCTGGAAGGCGAGACCAAATGGAGCTTCGCCGGCGTGTCCGGCAGCGTGCCTTCACCCGATACCGATCTGAGCGGTGGCATCGATCTCGGCATCATCACCCTGCCGCCAGCCGATGCGCTGGGGCAGGTGCTGGACCCGGACAACTGGGTCAATCCCGGCGATTTCGCCGGCTCCAGGCTGCACCCCAACTCCAAGGCCAAGACCGCCATCGATACACCGGAGATGCTCTCCTTCAACGCCTTCCACCAGCTCAACGACAAGGTGGCGCTGATGGCGGATCTGACCTTCACCCGCCATTCGCGGCTCGACGAGGTGCGCATCGGTATCGATCAGGTGGCTGGCTACCCTTACTTCAATGGCGTTACCGAGGGCGACCTGAGCGTCGAGCAGGACTGGAAGGACAGCTACAAGCTCTCCCTGGGCATGAACTACCAATACAGCGATGACCTGCTGCTGCGTACCGGCGTGGCCTACGACCGCTCTCCGGTCAACTCGCCGCAGCTACGCCATCCGGCCTTTCCCGATGCGGATCGTTACTGGCTGTCGCTCGGCGCCAACTACAAGGTGATGCGCGACACCTCGCTGGATTTCGCCTACAGCTACGTGCAGTTCTCCAGCGGCAAGATGGATTACCAGGACGGCTGCTCCCCGGCTGGCTGGGTGCCAGGTGCCGGCGGGCTGTATCAGGACAGTGGCGTGCGCTGCACCGGCAACGGCGGCAACTACACCGGTGAGTACAACACCCACATCCATTTCATCGGTCTGGCGTTGAACCACAGCTTCTGAGCCGTCCGAGTGGCGAACGGGGGTGCTAGAATCGCTCCCCCGTTCGCTGTCACGCCCGCCATGACCCACTCAGCCCCACATGCCGTCGCCCGCCTGCGCACAGAGCGCCTGGCGCGCAGCCTCAAACCCTTCGTCGCCCGTGGCTCGCGTGCCGAGCGCTGCCCGCACTGCCGGGTGCAGCCGACCCATTGCCTGTGCGCCTGGCGCCCGCGGGTCGAGGCCAATGCCGCCATGTGTCTGGTGATGCATGACATCGAGGCGCTGAAACCGAGCAATACCGGTTGGCTGATCGCCGACGTGGTGCCTGAAACTCACGCCTTCGGCTGGACGCGCACCGCTGTCGCCCCGGCGCTGCTGGAACTGTTGGCCGATCCGCAGTGGCAGCCTTATCTGGTCTTTCCCGGCGAGTACGTGGCGCCGCAACGCGTGGTGGAGGAGGTGACGCTGGCGCCCGGCAAGCGGCCGCTGTTCGTGCTGCTCGATGCCACCTGGACGGAGGCGCGCAAGATGTTTCGCAAGAGCCCCTATCTGGACGCACTGCCGGTGCTGAGCCTGACGCCAGCGCAGTTATCGCGCTATCGACTGCGCCGCTCTACCCGCGGCGAGCACCTGTGCACCGCCGAGGTGGCTGCCATGTGCCTGGAGCTGGCTGGCGACCTGCGCGCCGGCGAGGCGCTGGACGATTATCTCGACGTTTTCAGCCAGCATTATCTGGCGGCCAAACGGCGCCTGCCGCTGGATCTCAGCGATCCTTTGCATCAGCGTTTGCAGGCGTACCGCTGAGTTCGAGCGGCAGAGGTTTCGGCCATAGCTGGGCCAGCAGCATGCCGGCGAACATCAGCGCGCAGCCGAGATAGCCGCGCAGTTGCAACATTTCACCGAGCAGCAGGGCACCGGCGACAGCGGCGAATACGGCCTCCAGCGAGAGAATGATCGCCGCATGCGAGGCGATGGCGTGCTGCTGGGCGATGACCTGCAAGGTAAAGCCGATCGCCACGCCGAAAATGCCGCCATAGAGGATGGCCGGGCCTGCTTTGAGTATGCCCTCCAGCGTTGCCGTCTCGAACACCAGGGCCAGTGTCAGGCTGATCACTGCGCAGGTGGCGAACTGGATCAGTGCCAGACGCAGCGGGTCGTGGCGGCTGGCGAAAAAGCCCACCAACAGCACGTGGATACCCCAGACGAAGGCGCCAGCCAGCTGCAACCAGTCGCCGGATGCCACGCTGAAGCCTTCGCCGACGCTGAGCAGGAACATGCCGACTACCGCCAGGCTGGCGCCTAGCCAGATGCCCAGGCTGCTTTTCTGGCCGATGAACAAACCGAGCAGCGGTACCACGATCACATACAGGCCGGTGATGAAGCCGGAGTTGGTCACGGTGGTGAACATCAGGCCAACTTGCTGCAGGTTGATACCGATCGCCAGAGCCAGGCCCATGATCACGCCACCCAGCAGCAGCCCGCGATTCGGCGCAGGCCGGGGTTGCTGGCTGCGTCGCTGTATCAGGATGATCACCGGAATCAGCACCAGGCTGGCGAGGACGAAGCGCAGGCCGGAATAAAGGAAGGGGCCGATGTTTTCCATGCCCAACTGCTGGGCGACGAACACGCTGCCCCAGATCATCGCGGTAATCAGCATCAACAGGTCGGCGCGCAGGGCTTGGCTTCGCATTGGAGCGTCTCGGCGGTAAAGCTGGGCATCGTGCCGCAAAGCATTGAGCTTGACCACCCCGTCACAGCTCGGCATGCTGGGCGCCGCCGTCGGTCCGAGTGGGGAGTCTGTGATGCTGGATGTGCAGTCTTGAACGGATCTTCAGGCGAAAAGCACTGCCATACTCAGCTCAGTGCCACTCATAACAAGAACAGGATCTGCCAATGGCCGCTTACGAAATCCTGATTGCCGACGACCATCCGCTGTTTCGCAGCGCGCTGCAACAAGCACTGACCCTGGGGCTGGGGCCTGAAGTTCGCTTGGTAGAAGCCGCCAGCATCGCCGAGCTCGAAGCCCACCTGGCCGCCAAGAGCGACTGGGACCTGGTCCTGCTCGATCTCAATATGCCTGGTGCCTACGGCTTTTCCGGCCTGGTGCTGCTACGCGGTCAGTATCCGCAGATTCCTGTGGTGATGATCTCCGCCCAGGAAGAGGCTTCGGTGGTCAACCGCTCTCGCGAGTTCGGGGCCAGCGGCTTCATCCCCAAATCCAGCCCGCTGGAGACCCTGCAGCAAGCCGTGCGCGAGGTGCTCGATGGCGATACCTGGTGGCCGCCGCTGGCCGAGGAAGGCGCGCCGGTTTCCGCTGAGGCCAAGGCCGCCAGTGCCGGTCTCGCCAGCCTCACGCCGCAGCAGTTTCGCGTGCTGACCATGGTCTGCGAGGGCCTGCTGAACAAGCAGATCGCCTACGAGCTGAGCGTCTCCGAGGCGACGGTCAAGGCGCATGTGACGGCGATTTTCCGCAAGCTGGGCGTGCGCACCCGTACTCAGGCGGCGTTGCTGTTGCAGCAGATGGAGTCGATCCCCACGCAGTGAGGACTCTGCTGCGCGTCGGTGCTGCCACGTTTAAAGCAAGCTCGGCTTGCTCATGTACAGCCAGTGAACTTTGCAGTCTCACTTGTTTTCACCTTGCATCCCTCTAGCTCGCGATCTCGTAAATGGCCTCTCGCGCCGCGTCCTTCAGCGGGGCGCCCATCGACTGCATTGCCCCGGAGCGCCGCCTGCTGTCGAAGCACGCCAAGGACATTGGTGGCGCCGCGCAGTTCGTCGCGCTGCTCGGTCTGGGCAATCGTCCTCTTGAGCTGAAACTCAGACGATCGGCGGCAGGACGATCTGATCGCTGCGGCTGACACCTGCCGTCAGTGCGCGGCACTGTTCGAGAAACTCGCGCATCGCCGCGGTCTGGTACTTCTGCTTGTGCCAGATAAAGTAGAACTGCCGACGCAGGTCCAGCTCCGGGGTTTCCACCGGCATCAGGCTGCCCCGGCGGAAGGCGTCGCGCAGCGCCAGGCGTGAGATGCAACCGATGCCCAGGCCGGATTCCACGGCGCGCTTGATCGCCTCTGTGTGTTCCAGCTCCAGGCGGATATTCAGGTTGCGCGGGTGATGCCGCATGGCCTGATCGAAGGTCAGTCGCGTGCCCGAGCCCTGTTCACGCAGAATCCAGGCCTCGTGCGTCAGCTCTTCCAGACTGGCGCTGCCGCGTTGGGCCATCGGGTGCTGCGGTGCGCAGAACACCACCAGTTCGTCCTCGACCCAGGGATGCACCTCGATATCCGGGTGCTGGCAGTCGCCCTCGATCAATCCCAGGTCCAGCTCGTAGTGGGCGATCTGTTGCACCACGTGGGCGGTATTGTGCACCTGCAGCTTCACCCGGCATTCGGGATGGCGTTGCATGAAACTGCCAATCAGCAGGGTGGCCAGGTAGTTGCCCACGGTGAGCGTGGCGCCGACGTTCAGCGAGCCATAACCGCTCTTGCCGCTCAGCAGGCGTTCGATCTCGCGCGCCTGGTCGATCAGGGCTACGGCCTCGGGCAGGAGCTGTCGGCCCAGGGCGTTGAGCGCCAGGCGCTTGCCGGCGCGATCGAACAGCTGGCAGT
>CAMPIF010000216.1 GCA_946886245.1 Ectopseudomonas composti
GTTCTGGGGATGATGTCGGCTTTGCTGGCGGCAGGTACCTGGCTGCTGGTGGCTTCGACGCGCGGCTGGCCGGTTTCGACCACGCACACCATCGTCGGTGCCGTGATCGGTTTCGCTGCGGTCGGCGTGTCGATGGAGGCAGTGCACTGGGGCGGCGTTGGTCCCATCGTTGCCAGCTGGGTGGTCACGCCAATGCTGGCCGGTATCATCTCCTTCTGTCTGTTCGTCAGCGTGCAGAAGCTGATCATCGACACTGACAATCCCTTCCTGAATGCCAAGCGCTACGTGCCGCTTTACATGTTCATCACAGGCTTCATGATCTCGCTGATGACCATGACCAAGGGCCTCAAGCACGTCGGTCTGGACCTCTCCAGCACCGAAGGCTTCATGCTCTCGCTCGGTATCGGTGTGCTGGTCATGCTGATCGGTATCGCCCTGCTCAGCCGCATTCACGTCGATGCCGAAGCGGACAAGGCCTTCCATTTCTCCAGCGTGGAGAAAGTGTTCGCCATTCTGATGATCTTCACCGCTTGTGCCATGGCGTTCGCCCACGGTTCCAACGATGTGGCCAATGCCGTTGGTCCGCTGGCCGCCATCGTCGGTGTCATCCAGAGCGGCGGTGAGCTGGCTGCAGGTGAAAAGTCCATCGTTCCGGGCTGGATCCTGCTGCTGGGTGCACTGGGTATCGTGGTCGGTCTGGCCACTTATGGTTACAAGGTCATCGCCACCATCGGCAAGGAAATCACCGAGCTGACGCCAAGCCGTGGTTTTGCCGCTGAACTGGCCGCAGCCACCACCGTGGTCAGCGCCTCGGGTCTGGGTCTGCCGGTTTCCACCACCCACACCCTGGTCGGCGCCATTCTCGGTGTCGGTCTGGCTCGTGGTATCGGTGCGCTGAACCTGGGCATGATCGGCAAGATCTTCCTGTCCTGGATCATCACCCTGCCGGCCGGTGCGATTCTGTCGATCGTCTTCTTCTTCATTCTGCGCGCGCTGTTCGGCGGGGTCTGATCCCGCGCTGACGGTTTCCCCTGCGGTTGGATGCTCCTATGATGGAGCTCCGACCCAGGAGAGTGCCGATGCCCTTGCCGTCCTTTCAAGAGCAGTTCGCCGCGCTGATCGCCGCGCCTTCAGTGAGCTGTACCCAGCCGAACTGGGATCAGAGCAACGCGCCGGTGATCGATCTGCTCGCCGCCTGGCTCGGTGATCTGGGTTTTACCTGCGAAACCCAGCAGATCGCTCCCGGCAAATTCAACCTGCTCGCCAGCTATGGCTCTGGCCCTGGCGGTCTGGTGCTGGCCGGGCACAGCGACACCGTGCCGTTCGATGCCGCGCTGTGGCAGACCGACCCGCTCAAGCTGACCGAAGTCGGTGACCGCTGGGTGGGCCTTGGCAGTTGCGACATGAAAGGCTTCTTCGCGCTGGCCATCGAGGCCGTGCGGCCGCTGCTCGATCAGCCTTTCAAGCAGCCGCTGCTGATCCTGGCCACCTGTGATGAAGAAAGCTCCATGGCCGGCGCCCGCGCCCTGGCCGATGCCGGCCGGCCGCTTGGCCGTGCGGCAGTGATCGGAGAGCCGACCGGGCTCAAACCCATCCGCCTGCACAAGGGGGTGATGATGGAGCGCATCGATATTCTCGGCCAGAGCGGCCATTCCTCCGACCCGGCGCTCGGCCGCAGCGCATTGGAGGCCATGCAGGACGTGATGGGCGAGCTGCGCGGCCTGCGTGCCCAGTGGCAGCGCGAATTCAACAACCCGCAATTCGGTGTACCACAGCCGACCCTGAACCTGGGTTGCATCCACGGCGGCGACAACCCCAACCGCATCTGTGGCCAGTGCGCGCTGGAGTTCGACCTGCGCCCGCTGCCGGGCATGGACCCGGAACAACTGCGTGCGGCAATTCGCGGCAAGTTGCAGCCGTTGGCGCTCAAGCACCAGGTGCGTATCGACTACGGCCCGCTGTTCCCGGCCGTGCCGCCCTTCGAGCAATCTGCCGATGCCGAGCTGGTACGCCTGGCCGAGCGTCTGACCGGGCACAGTGCGCAAGCGGTGGCATTTGGCACCGAGGCGCCTTATCTTCAGCAACTTGGCTGCGAGACGCTGGTGCTCGGCCCCGGCGACATCGACTGCGCGCACCAGCCAGGGGAACACCTGGAGCTGGCGCGCATCGAACCTACCGTGGCGCTGCTGCGCCAACTGATCCAACACTATTGCCTGACGCGGAGTGAAGACGTGCAACGACGATGAGAGCCAGCCCCGAGCCTGCCCTATTGCACATGCGGGTTGCACCCGCCCTACGACTGGACGCTGACGGGCATGTCCTCCTTCATCTGGCGCTTCGCGCCATCTTCTCCCGGAAGGGGAGGTGTACGAGGAGGGCGTCGCTGCGCGACTTTCACGCTAACGGATCTCTACATGCACGACTACGTCACCTGGTTACGCCACGCTTCGCCCTACATCAACGCCCATCGCGACTGCACCTTCGTGGTCATGCTGCCGGGCGAGGGCGTTGCCCATCCGAATTTCGCCAACATCGTCCATGACCTGGTGCTGCTGCATAGCCTCGGCGTGCGCCTGGTACTGGTTCACGGCTCGCGCCCGCAGATCGAGGCGCGCCTCGCTGCCCGTGGCCTGATCCCGCATTACCATCGCGACCTGCGCATCACCGACGCACCGACCCTGGAATGCGTGATCGATGCCGTCGGCCAGTTGCGCATCGCCATCGAGGCGCGCCTGTCGATGGATATGGCCGCCTCGCCGATGCAGGGCTCGCGCCTGCGTCTGACCAGCGGCAATTTCGTCACCGCCAGGCCGATCGGCGTGCTCGATGGCGTCGACTATCACCACACCGGCGAGGTGCGGCGTATCGATCGCAAGGGCATCAATCGCCAGCTCGACGAGCGCAGCATCGTGCTGCTGTCGCCGCTGGGCTATTCGCCCACCGGGGAGATCTTCAACCTGGCCTGCGAGGACGTCGCCACCCGCGCGGCCATCGATCTGGGTGCGGACAAGCTGCTGCTGTTCGGCGCCGAAGACGGTCTGCTCGACGAGCAGGGCAGGCTGGTGCGTGAGCTGCGTCCGCAGCAGGTGCCGGCGCACCTGGCGCGGCTGGGCAGCAACTACCAGGGGGAATTGCTCGATGCCGCGGCCGAGGCCTGCCGTGGCGGCGTGGGGCGCAGTCATATCGTCAGTTATGCCACCGATGGTGCGCTGCTCAGCGAGCTGTTCACCCGCACCGGCAACGGCACCCTGGTCGCCCAGGAACAGTTCGAATCCCTGCGTGAGGCGACCATCGAAGATGTCGGCGGCCTGATCGAGCTGATCAGCCCGCTGGAAGAACAGGGCATCCTGGTGCGGCGCTCGCGCGAGGTGCTGGAGCGCGAGATCGAGCAGTTCAGCATCGTCGAGCGCGAAGGACTGATCATTGCCTGTGCGGCGCTGTATCCCATTGCCGATTCCGACTGTGGCGAGCTGGCCTGCCTGGCCGTCAATCCCGATTACCGCCACGGCGGTCGCGGCGACGAGCTGCTGGAGCGGATCGAGGCGCGGGCACGGGCGCAGGGGATCAAGACCCTGTTCGTGCTCACTACCCGCACCGCCCACTGGTTCCGCGAGCGCGGTTTCGAGCCGAGCAGCGTCGAGCGCATGCCCACCGCGCGGGCCTCGCTGTACAACTACCAGCGCAATTCGAAGGTGTTCGAGAAGGCCCTGTAGTGTGAGCTGTGTGCACCGAGTAGACGGAAATGCACCGGATTGCATCCGACCTAGGGCCCTTCAGGCGTAGGGTGGATCACGCTTCATCGATCCACCGTTTGGTGGATGTAAAAGGCGACATCCACCCTACCTGCAGAATCCATCTCAGCTCAGTAGGGTGCGCTGCGCGCACCGAATAAGAAGGGATATTCCCGGATTACATCCAGGCTACGTGCTGTAGGAGCGAATTTACTCGCGAGCTTCGCGGCTGAAGCCGCTCCTACAGAATAGATGCTGACCGCAATGGCTCGTCAGGCGCTATGCTGCTGCAGGCGCATCTGCTCGAAGCCGTCGTCCCAGCCGGCTTCCCAGGCGGCAGCAGGGATTTCCTCGGGGTAGGGCTGGCGGGTTCTGGGCTGGCCGGTAAGGCCGGCCATATAACCTTGCTGGTAGGCCTTGGTCAGGCTTTCCAGGCTCCATTGCGGCGTGGCGTCGTCGGCCATGGGCGCTGCTCGTCTATCGTCCTTTACCCGGCAATGCTAGCTGGCCGGACGGCCAAGGGAGTGGCCGTCCATCCTGGCTTTTGCTCCGCTGGTTGGCTTTGTGACGCAGTCGACGAATCCGATTTGGCCATTGGCAAACACCTGATGTCGCCGGGTGCCGCGTAGGGTGCGCCGTGCGCACCGCCTGTATCCTGAGTCGCTTGACGCGCACGGCGCACCCTGCGGCGCAGCTCGACCGGCTTGAGCTACACGGCCATCGCCAGAATGCTCGCCTGGTAGGCCGCGACGAACGCATCGAAATCGTCCTGGGGCTGAGCCTCCAGCTCTGCCTGCGCGGCCAGTGAATCGTGGGCGGCTTGTTCGAAGGCCTGCTGCTGCTGCGTGCCGAGCGGCTGAGCGCGGAAGTATTCGGCGTGGCGCAGGCTCTGCTGCAGGGCGAACTCGGTAAAGCTCTTGCCTTGACGCAGAATCGCCAGCACCTGCGCCGATGGCGTCATCGCCACATCCGCGACCTTGGCTTGCTGTTGCGCCAACGCCTCGATGTGCATGCTGCTGCCCTGGCTGCGGTCGAGCAGTTCGGCCAGCGGCAGGATGCGTTCGAGCAGTTCGCTGGCCCAGACCTTGAGTTCCACCTGCTGCTTGCCTTTGTGCAGGTGCAGACCGGGACGACGGCCTTCCTTGACCACCTTGAGGAAGTTGCTGGTGCAACTGCTGCACTCGCCGTTCTCCAGCAGCGGGCTGTCTTCCAGTGCGCAGAACAGCAGGAAGGCGTCGATGAAGCGCGCCTGCGCCACGTCGATGCCCAGCGGCAGGAAGGGGTTGATGTCCAGGCAGCGCACTTCCACGTACTGCACGCCACGACTCATCAGCGCCTGGATCGGCCGCTCGCCGCTGTAGGTGACGCGTTTCGGGCGGATGCTCGAGTAGTACTCGTTCTCGATCTGCAGGATGTTGGTGTTCAGCTGCAGCCACTCGTCGCCGCGCTTGATGCCGGCCTCGACATAGGCCGGGTAGGGCGTGCCGACCGCGAGGCGCAGGCTGTCGGTGTAGCTGGTCAGGTCGTTGTAGCAGGGGGTCAGGCCGGACTGTGCGCTGCTCTGATAGCCCAGGTCGCTCATGCGCAGGCTGGTGGCGTAGGGCAGGTACAGGGTGCTGGCGTCCAGTTCCTGAAGGTGGTGCGCACGGCCGCGCATGAAGCCCTTGTCCAGCGCCGGCGAGGCGCCGAACAGGTACATCAGCAGCCAGCTGTAGCGGCGGAAGTTGCGGATCAGCGCGATATAACGCGCCGACTGGTAGTCACGCGCACTCTGCTCGCTGCCTTCGCTCTGCTGTTGCAGCTGCCACAGCCCCTCGGGCAGGGAGAAGTTGTAGTGGATGCCGGCGATGCACTGCATGGTCTTGCCGTAGCGCAGCGCCAGACCCTTGCGGTACACGTACTTGAGGCGGCCGATGTTGGAGCTGCCGTAGCGGGCGATGGGAATCGTCTCCTCGTCCGGCAGGGCACAGGGCATCGACGGGCTCCACAGCAGTTCGCCATCAAGCTTGTCGTAGGCGAAGCGGTGAATGCTTTCGAGTTCGGCGAGGGTGGCGGCCGGGTCGTTGGCAGTGCCGGTGATGAACTCCAGCAGCGACTCGGAATAGTCGGTGGTGATCTGCGCATGGGTCAGCGCCGAGCCCAGCGCCTGCGGGTGCGGGGTCAGGGCCAGCTGGCCGTCGCGATCGACGCGCAGGCATTCGCGCTCGATACCGTGCAGACACTCACCCAGCAGGGACAGGTTGGCCGGCTCGCCGAGCAGGGCCAGGCGGCGGGAGAGAAGATCGCTCAAGATGCAATTCCTAACTGGGCAATCGCCACAATATGGGGATCGCCCCTGCACTCTGCAAGGGGCGAACGGTTTGCCAGATTAGACCAGACCGAGCGGAGGCGATTACACGCAGGCGAAGGTGCCTTGCGCCTTGGCGACCAGCTTGTCGCCCTGCAGCACTTCGGCTTCCACCACCTGGGTGCGGCGACCGGCGTGCAGCACCTTGGCATGGCACAGCACGCTGCCCTCGGACACCGGGCGGATGTAGTTGATCTTGCATTCCAGGGTCACGCTGCTCGGGCCGCCATCGCCCAGGCTGTGGCTGGCCTGCCCCATGGCGGTGTCGATCAGCGAGAACAGCGCACCGCCGTGCAGCTTGCCGTGCAGGTTGCGCAAATCGTCGGTGAGGGTCAGGCGCACGCGCGCCTCGCCGCCGCCGACCTGGAGGATCTCCAGGCCGAGCAGGCGGGAAAAGGCGCTGCTGGCGCCCACGTTGTCGGTCGTGCTCATTTCTTCAACTGCTTGGCGTTGGCGAACAGGGCGGCCATGCCGCCGGTGGCGGGGGCCGGTTTGTCCTGGCTGGAGTGGCGCTCGCTGCGCGGCGCATTGCCGCCACGACTGCCGCCGCGCGATTGACCGCCTCGCGGTCCCTCGACCTTCTCGCCCGGCGTGTCGCCCATGCGCATGGACAGGGCGATACGGTTACGTGGGATGTCCACCTCCATCACCTTGACCTTGACCACATCGCCGGCCTTGACGGCCTCGTGCGGGTCCTTGATGAACTTCTCCGACAGCGCGCTGATGTGCACCAGGCCGTCCTGGTGCACGCCGATGTCGACGAAGGCGCCGAAGTTGGTGACGTTGGTCACCACGCCTTCGAGCACCATGCCCAGCTTGAGGTCCTTGAGGGTTTCCACGCCTTCCTGGAATTCGGCGGTCTTGAATTCCGGGCGCGGGTCGCGCCCAGGCTTGTCCAGTTCCTTGAGGATGTCACCGACGGTGACCAGGCCGAAGCGTTCATCGGTGAACCTGGCCGGGTCGAGGCGCTTGAGAAAGCCCGAATCGCCGATCAGCGAGCGGATGTCGCGGCCGGTGTCCTGGGCGATGCGCTCGACCAGCGGATAGGTTTCCGGGTGCACCGCCGAGGCGTCCAGCGGGTTGTCGCCGCTCATCACGCGCAGGAAGCCGGCGGCCTGC
>CAMPIF010000217.1 GCA_946886245.1 Ectopseudomonas composti
GCCCACGCCAAACAGCCCGCCCATCGCACCGGACACCCCGCCCAGCACGCCAAACCAGCCCCAGTGATGACGCAGCTCGCCGCTGGCTGGCGTCTGAGCCATCAGCATGCGCAGCAGGTTGTAGGCCGCCAGGGCCAGCAGAAAACCGACGAAGGCCCAGCGCATGGTGCGCGAATCCACCTCCACCGCATACAGCGAGGCCAGCCAGGCGCAGAAGAAGCTGGTAACGCCAAGTAGCAGGGCATAGCGCAGATCGATGCGATTGCGTTGATGGTAGCGCCAGATGGCCAGCATCACATTCGGCACCACCATGACCAGTGCAGTCCCCTGAGCGAGCTGCTGATCCAGCCCGAAGACAATGCCCAGCACCGGAATGGCAATCAGCCCACCGCCGATGCCGAACAAGCCGCCCAATGTTCCCAGGCCCAGGCCCAGCAACAGCATCAGCAACAGGTCGAACAGATTCATGTCACCTCCAGACAGTGGGCGCATGTTAATCAGTCGCGGCTAGCGCGGAAACGCATAGCAACGCACAATGGCTTTGCTTACCCCGCACAAGCAGGCTGCCATGAATCCCGATGCACTGACCGACCAACTGGAACTCTTTCTCGACGTACTGGACACCGGCAGCTTCTCCGCAGCGGCCAGACGCCATCCACTCACGCCTTCGGCAGTGGCGCGGCGCATCGACGCCCTGGAGCGCGCCATGGGCAGCAGCCTGTTCAACCGCACGACCCACGCGGTGCGCGTTACTCCGGCCGGCCTGGCATTCGCCGAGCGCGCCAGGCGCATCCTCGCCGAGCTGCACCTGGCGCGTGCCGAAGCGGTGTCACTGAGCAGCGCACCCGAAGGCCTGATCCGTATCGACGCCCCCTCGCCTTTCGGCAGGCGCCACCTGGCCCCGGCGATTGCCGAGTTCCTGCGCGCCAATCCTGGCCTGGACGTGCAACTGCGCCTGATCGACAGCTTCATCGACCTGCAGGGCGAGCACCTCGGCGAGGTGGATATCGTCGTGCGTATCGGCCCGCTGCCGGATAGTCGCCTGGTGGCCACGCCCCTGGCCTCCATGACCCGCATCGTCTGTGCCAGCCCGGACTACCTGCGCCGACGCGGTATCCCACGCAGCCCGCTGGAGCTGGAACAACACGACGGCCTCGACTGGGACAGCCTGGCGCCACCCTACGCCTGGCGCTTCGAAGTCGATGGCAAGCTGCAGCTGTGCAAGCCCAAGCGCCTGCGGCAGACCAGCAACAACGCCGAAACCCTGCTGTTCAGCGCCCTCGCTGGTCTTGGCATCGCCCACCTGCCCACCTGGATGAGCAGCGAGCACCTGCAGCGCGGCGAGCTGATCCCTCTGTTCTGCGAACAGGGCCTTCCGGCCATCGAGCCGGTGAGCATCTACGCCCTGCGCCTGGAGCGCGAAGCCAGCCCGCGCACGCGGTTGCTGCTGAGCTTCCTGAAGCAGCGCTTCGGCTTTCCGCCGCCCTGGGACCAGGCACTGCAGACAAGCCTGGCCATCGCGCAGCAGTAAGATCATGACCCGTGGGTGCGCCACGCGCAGCACGAAAACCGCCGCGTGACGGCCATAAAAAAACCCGGCGCCTAGGCCGGGTTTTTCATGCAGCTCAAGCTCAGGCTGGCGCCTGGGTGCGGCCCTTGTAGGAACCGTCACGGGTATCGATCTCGATCCAGTCGTCGATGTCGACGAACTCGGCAACCTTGATCTCGGTACCGTTGCGCAGCTTGGCAGGCTTCATCACCTTGCCGGAGGTGTCGCCACGAGCAGCGTTCTCGGTGTAGACAACCTGACGCACGATGGTGGTCGGCAGGTCGACGGAGATCACCTTGCCTTCGAAGAACACGGCTTCGCAGACATCGCTCATGCCTTCTTCGATGAACGGCAGAACGCTTTCCAGATCTTCGGAACGCAGCTCATAGGAGTTGTACTCCGGGTCCATGAACACGTAGTCCTCACCGCTGATGTAGGACAGGTTCACTTCCTTGCGCTCGAGAATCACCGGCTCCATCTTGTCGTCGGCCTTGTAGACGGTCTCGGTCTTGGAACCGTTGAGCAGGTTCTTCAGCTTCATCTTGACGATGGCGCTGTTACGACCGGACTTGGTGAACTCGGCCTTCTGGATCAGCCACGGCTGGCCATCGATCAGGGCCACGCTGTTGACTCTCATTTCTTGTGCAGTTTTCATGCGGATATCCGAAATATGCGGGAGGTACAGAAATCTAGGCCGCGTATGATAGCCAATTTAGGTAAAACTGTTCCAGCGTCGTGGCAAGATCTGCCCTGGCAGCCTGCTGATCGCACCATTGCTCGGCATGTCGCTGCAGTAATGGCCAAGCCTTGAGAAGCGCAGCCCAGGCCGTTTCCATCTCTTCACCGCTATTCCATGCCCGCCAGCATTCAGCCTGAACGGCAGCGGCTTCAGGCATCAGATCGGCGTTATAAATCGCCAGAAACGCCTCGAGCTTGTCCCAGTGCGCCCGCTCCTCCTGCGGGTAGATATGCCAGAGCAGCGGCCGCTCCGCCCATTGCGCGCGAACGAAGGAATCCTCACCGCGCACCGCATTGAAGTCGCAGCACCACAGCAGGCGGTCGTAGTCATCCTGGGCAACGAAGGGCAGCACATGGATCAGCAGATTACCGCGCCGGCGGTGATCACCCGGCGCCAGGTGCGCCCCGCCAAGCCAGACCTGCAGGTCAGCGACAATCTTGCCCTGCGGCACCAGCAGTTGCGTCGGCTGCGGATCGGCAGCCAGTGCATCCAGCCATCCCGCCAGAGCTGCGTTCTCGTAGGCGAACAGCGATATCAACCGTGCCCCCGCTTCACGTGCCACGCCGAGTGACTGCAGAAAAGCCTGCTGCGCCTGCGCGTCAGCCTGAAAGGCGCGCCGCCGCGCCAGCAGATCGGCCTCGCGCAGCAAACCGCCCGTGCCCCCCACGAAGCCAGGAAAGAAGAAGAATTTCTGCAAGCCTCCAGGCTGCGGCGATGGCAGGCCATGACAACCTGCGACCCAATCCTCGGCACTGAGGTATTCCAGGTTCAGCCACAAACGGCGCGTACCGCTGGCTGCCATCGCCTCGATATAGGCAGACGGCAACTGACAGGCGAAGGCCTCGATCACCACCTCGGCGGGTTCCACCAGGGGGAACGGCTCCGCCCACCGGCGTACCTCGACACCGCTCCAGCGTTGGCATTCGGCATCGACACTGGCTTCCGGGCACAAGCGTACGAAGGCGCCCAGTTCGTCGACCCACAGACGCACCGCATGCCCCTGCTCGGCCGCCAATTGCCGGGCCAGTCGCCAGGTCACGCCGATATCACCGTAGTTGTCCACCACGCTGCAGAAGATGTCCCACCTGGCCACACTGCACCCCTCAAGAAAATGATCGCCATTGTAACCAGCGAGCAAGAAAAAGCCCGCCAGAGGCGGGCCAAGGGGAGCGCTGGAGCGAGCGCGGGGTAAAACAGTGAATCAGGCCAGCAGCGAGTCGCCCTCACGACGAATGGCGCTGCTGAGCAGCCAGACCGCCTGGCAAGCCAGCGCAGCCTCACGGGAAGCGAAGGGACCGGCTTTTGGCTGGCCGTCTACCATCACCAGCCAGCACGCCATATGACCGTCGGACCTGAGCTCAGCCGGTACGGCACTACCCACCAGGGAAACCACATCGATATCTACGACCTTGCCCCAATGGTGATGGATGATGAAGGTATCACTCGCACTACAAAATGGCCTCAACCTATAGAGGTTGCCGGCGAGGTCAACTGGCGCCAAGCCTGTGCCTCACTGGCGCAATGGACCAACGCAGAAGTTCTTTATGAAAGGCTCAGAGGCGCAGCACAAAACCTCCTGGCCCTTCCCGATCTACTGAGCGATCAGGGGTTGCCAAGCGCCACGATGAATCACCCGCGTATTGCGCTGCGAAACCTCCGGCAACGACTCGGCCGATGGGAGCTCGTCTGAATGGACATCATCGAACGCAACCGTATTCTGAGCGAAATACAGACCCAGCTGGCGTCGGGCGAGTTGAGCATCGGCCAGGCTGTGCGCAAGTTACGGAAGGAAATCACCGGATTGCAGCAGGCTCGCTTCGCACAGATGTGCAAGCTCTCCCTGCGCGCCCTTCGCCAGCTGGAACATGATGAGTCAAATCCAACCGTGCAGACCCTCAATAGCGTGTTCAATCCATTTGGAATGCAAGTTGGCATTGTGCCGAAGAACCGAATTTCATAGAAACCACCTGCCCAAGGAGATTCGGCCCACTATTAAGATCATGATGTAAAGAACTCAAACTACATGACCTACGGGCCATAGCAGGCACCGTCACAACTGAATCGAGTGGAGACATTCTGAAGGCTAGAGAGCAGCTTGGCCACGGCATGGTTGTCATGACGGAGTCATTACATCAGGGAGCGGCGAGGAAATAAGTTTCGCCAGCAAGGTAATTGCGGAAAAGACGGGAATTGCGGAAAGAGCGCCTACATCTGTAAGTGCTTGATTTTAAATGGTGCCCGAAGCCGGACTCGAACCGGCACGCCATTGCTGGCGAGAGATTTTAAGTCTCAGAATAATGCTCATAAAAACAGCTACTTAACGTCAATTATGTTCCGCAAAAGGCACAGCTGAGATTCGCTGCAGCCTGCGGATTTTAAGGGGGCTCTATCGAATTGCGGAACGCTTGGTCTGCGCCGGATTGGCTGCTTTCGGTTTCTACTCAGAGTTGAACCGATAGAGGATTGGAGTGAGCAAACTGAAATCACATTTTCCGATAGGTATGTGATCCGGGATCTCTGAACCTTAGCTGTTAGCCATTACTTAGATGCGCCCCGTGCTGACGGGGTAAAATCCTCAACTGGCCTTTCGGCGAACATACTGAGCCTGACACCGCCTTACTTAAGCACCCCGAGCAGCTTCCATAGCCGCCTGGATTCGGCATCGGCGCTGATCAACTCGTCCAGCAACTCGCCAAGCGGCTGGTTGCCCCACTCCACGGCCCGACGAATGACATAGGGCACCGGGCTATGTGGCTCGGTTCTGGCGAGGTAGTCGGCGATCTGCGCAAGCTGGCGATAAGCCTGCTCACGACTGCTGGGCGGCATACCAGCCATAGGCAGCGGAGGTGTAGAGGGCTCGGCAGTCGGTCCGTCCGTTACGGCAACGATCTCTGGCTCGCTTGAAGGGATGTGTTCTAACATCGGAACGAACTCCTCGATCTGAGCACGTAGGCTGGTCAGTGTCTGACGCAGGGCACCAAAGCTGGGGGCCAACTCAGCCAGCCAGCCGTCGCTCCAGTTTTCCAGCCGTTCAAGAGCTGCGAGAGCGGCCTGCAGGTCAAGATCAGCATTGATGAAATGACTCTTCGGCGTCTGCCTGAGCCTTTCATGTAGCTTGCGATATTCCAGTCGGGCCGTTTCTGCCGCGATCTTGTCCTGTTTGCTGTCACTCATTTGAACCTGACGCTGCTGCAACTGCAGCCAGTCGTGAAGGTTCACGTGCGCGAACTCTTGCGCATCGATGCCAAAGAGCGGCGTCTGGATCAGCAAGGTGGCGCTGTATTGGCGAACCATCCACTCCAGGGGAAAGACACGCCAGCTGCGGTCACCCTCCTCTGGCTGCGGATGCAGAGTATCCGGATAGCGTTCGCATAACCCAGTCAGCAAAGCCAGTGCCGCGTTTACACCGGCGAGTCCATGGCGATGTATCCAGGCTTCGCCCAGCCAAACGGCAATCATCAGATCCTTGCTGCGCCCTCGCAGTAGATCACCTGCCAACTCCTCCAATGCGGCCCAGTCTCCGCGCTTGAGGTCGCTTTGCCAGACACCAGTTGGCAGGCTCGCATCATCCTCACGCCGTAGTTCTCGCAGGCGATCCCAAGCGCCCTCGTAACGCAGACTGGGGCCGCAAACGGCATCACCGGGAATGGGTTCCAGATACTCTTCGATAGACGCTGATGTCATGGTTCCACCACCTCACTTCGCGAAGCCTGGAGCTGGAAACTGGAGAATGGCGAACTGGGTGCGACGACAGGTAGAGGCTGGATTGACAGGGGTAGCTTGCTGCCCTGACCAAGCAGTGACAGGCGAATGAACATTTGAGCCTGCGAGCTGGCATCCAGCGCTCCCCGAATCGGGACCTGCAAGGTGAGAGGAAAGTCCGTGTAGTCCATGTTCGGCAGACGTTGGGGCACCACGTGCGAGCGCATCATGCGCAGCAAAGCCCAGGGGCCACGATACTCCCAACCCGCTTCAAGGCCATTTACGGCCATGCTTGGTTGCAACGGATCTATCACCGGCCGTTGGCTGCTGTCGCGCGCCCAGCGCAACACGAGCTGCAGCGGATCACCAACGTTCCAGTGCAGGCGCTGGCCAGACTCGCCAGGATGACTGATCTGGTGCCCCGCTCCATTCAAGGTCCAAGCGATTACCTGATCGGCGCCCCGCTCGTCTTCGCGGTCCGTTCGCCAACGCACTTCAAGCTCCACGCCAATTGTCCCGGATTTGTCGCGTATGAACATTGGGCCAAGCCAACTTCTGGCCTGTTTCATCCGAGAGAGGAAATCTTCAGCCGCCAGACGGTTACCTGGCGGCGCTAACACAAGCCCCTTCTCAGCGACCTCCAGATGAGTATCGATCAACTCCAGCAGGTGTTTGACGCGAGCAGGGTCAGCATCGCCATTTTCCAGGCTATATGAGAACGGAAAACGTCCAGCCAAATACTGGTTGAAATAATCCGCCAGTGCGCTCCAGGCCTGTGCTGCGCCCTGTATCTGCAACTGACTGCAGCGCTTGTGCACTTGATCAGTAATACCACGGGTATATCGGGCCAGATCGCCATCTCCCTGTGGCAGACTGGCTGTTGATAGCACCTGCAGGCAGTTGTCGACGTCCACATCCACCAGGTCCCTGGTCACCAGTTGCTCGAATAAAGCAGGAGCGCTAGTGGGGTTCTGCGTTTTGTACTTCTGCATTTCATCCATTATCGAGCCAAGCCTCGACACCTTGTCTTGCAGGGACAGGGGCAAATCTGCCTGTGTTCTCAGCCACGTAAGTTCGGGCCTGACCCTGTCGATGCTGGTACTGATCTCCGCGAACTGTCGAGATAGTGATGCCTTCAGATCCTGCACGTCGGTGGCCCGGAACAGCTTGAGTCCCAGATTGGGCTTACCGTCCCAATCG
>CAMPIF010000218.1 GCA_946886245.1 Ectopseudomonas composti
AGCGACGCGCAGGTGATCGCCAAGGCTGCCAAGGGCGCCATGCCTTTATTGGTTGCGAGCTGTTCGGCCTCCAGCATGTGGACCGCCAATGCCTGCACTGTCAGCCCCAGCGCCGACACGGCCGATGGACGCGTGCATTTCACCGCTGCCAACCTCAACTGCAAGTTCCATCGCAGCATCGAGCACCCCACCACCAGCCGGGTGTTGCAGGCGATGTTCGCCAACGATGCGCACTTCGCTCACCATCCGGCGCTGCCAGCGGTCAGCCAGTTCGGCGACGAAGGTGCGGCCAACCACACGCGCTTTTGCAAGGACTATGGCGACGCCGGTGTGGAGTTCTTCGTCTACGGCCGCAGCGCCTTCGACAGCCGCTATCCTGCCCCGCAGCGCTACCCGGCGCGGCAGACCCTGGAAGCCTCTCACGCGGTGGCTCGCTTGCATGGCCTGGGCAAGGCCGGGGTGGTGTTCGCCCAGCAGAATCCGGAGGTGATCGATCAGGGCGTGTTTCACAACGACGTGATCGCCGTGGGCAACGGCGAGGTGCTGCTCTATCACCAGGATGCCTTCCTGGGCACCGACAAGGTACTGGCCGAACTGGGTGAAAAACTGGCCCGGCGCGGCGGCAACTTCCAGGCCATCTGCGTGCCAGCTTCTGCCGTCAGCGTGCAGGATGCGGTGCGTTCCTACCTGTTCAACAGCCAACTGCTGACCCGCGCCGATGGCAGCATGCTGCTGGTGGTGCCGGAGGAGTGCAAGAGCAACGCCAGCGTCTGGCGCTACCTGGAGCAACTGACCGGCAGTGGCGGTCCGATCCGTGAGGTGCGCGTGTTCGACCTCAAGCAGAGCATGCAGAACGGCGGTGGTCCGGCTTGCCTGCGCCTGCGTGTGGCGCTCAATGAGCAGGAGTTGGCCGCGGTCAATCCGGGCGTGCTGATGAGCGATGCGCTGCACGACACCCTGGTGGCCTGGGTCGACAAGCACTACCGCGACCGCCTCAGCGAAGCCGATCTGGCCGACCCGCAATTGCTGAACGAATGTCGCGCGGCATTGGATGAACTGACGCAGATCCTTAAACTGGGCTCGGTCTATCCTTTCCAGATAGCCTGAACCTGACCTCGATTCCCGGAGATTTTATGAGCGACGCGCTGCAACTGATTCTTGAAGATAACGACGGCACCCAGCTGGAGACCTCCTGCAGTCGCTTCGCCGTGGTCTGGCAGGGCAAGGAGCTGTGGGTCCAGGCCGTTGGTGATCAGTTGCTGATCGGTGTCGACGTGGAAGAGGGCGATACCGAGTACGTCAACCTGTTGTTGCGTCCGCAGGCCACCAACCTGGTGAGCCTGCAGCTGGAGATGGAGCCGATGATCGCCGATGAGGACGATCATGTTCATGGCCCGGACTGCAACCACTGATTGAATCTTGTAGGGTGGGCCGGGCGGCGCTCCGCTTCAGCCCACCAAGGCTGGCCGCTGTTGGTGGGCTGAGGCCCACCCTACGAAAATGCTGCGAACCAAGGAGTCCCCATGCTTGCCCTCGGCAAACTGCTTGAACTGACCCTGGCCGGCCACGAGCCGTCGGCGAAGATTCAACTGACGCCCGATGGCACGCGCCTGCGCTGGCTCGATGAAGGTGCGCTAGAGGTGACTCCGCCTGCAGCGCGCGACAATGGCCTCGACCTGCTGCTGTCGGCCGGCGTCCACGGCAACGAAACCGCGCCAATCGAACTGCTCGACCGTCTGCTGCGCGGCATCGCGCGCAATGAGCTGCATCCGGCAGCGCGTATTCTCTTTCTGTTTGGCAACCCCGAGGCGATGCGCCGTGGCGAGCGCTATGTCGAGCAGGACCTCAATCGCCTGTTCAGTGGTCGTCACGAGCAATCCAGTGGCTTCGAGGCCATTCGGGCCTGCGACCTGGAGCATCTGGCCGCCACCTTTTTCGGCAAGCAAACGGGCCGCACTCGCCTGCATTACGACCTGCACACGGCCATTCGCGGCTCGAAGATCGAGCAGTTCGCCCTCTATCCCTGGCAGGAAGGTCGCGCCCACTCGCGTCGCGAGCTGGAGCGCCTGCGCGCTGCGGGTATCGAGGCGGTGCTGTTGCAGAACAAGGCGTCGATCACCTTCAGCGCCTACACCTACGCGCAGCTTGGCGCCGAGGCCTTCACCCTGGAGCTGGGCAAGGCACGTGCCTTCGGGCAGAACCAGTTGGCCAACCTCGATCTGCTGGAGCATGCGCTGCACGCGCTGATCGAAGGGCGCGACGTGATCAGCGGCGAGCCGACGCTCGATGGCTTGCAGCTGTTTTCGGTATCACGCGAGGTCATCAAGCACAGCGACAGCTTCCAGTTGCACCTGCCGGACGACATCGAAAATTTCACCGAACTGGAGCCCGGTTACCTGCTTGCCGAAGACATCGCCGACAGCCGCTGGATAGTGGAAGAGAAGGGGGCGCGGGTCATCTTCCCCAATCCCAAGGTCAAGAACGGCCTGCGCGCCGCCATCCTGATCGTCCCGGACGATGGCGCCGGCCTGGCGTAGCCCGGATGCAATCCGGGGATTACCGGCACATTTTCCCCGGATTTCATCCGGGCTACGGTATTGGTAAGTTGCTTTATCGCGTAACTGTATCTTTCACCGCCCCAGCGACCTCTTTAGCATGAGCCTTTCGCCAATTGCCGGGAAAGCCTGTCATGCCCCTGATCGACCTGCGTAGCGACACCGTCACCCAACCTACCGCCGCCATGCGCGAAGCCATGATGGCTGCCGAGCTGGGTGATGATGTATATGGCGAAGACCCCACGGTAAACCGTCTGGAGGCCTGGCTGGCCGATGAGCTGGGCTTCGCGGCGGCGCTGTTCGTCCCCACCGGCACCATGAGCAACCTGCTGGGCCTGATGGCCCACTGCGAACGCGGCGACGAATACATCGTCGGCCAGCAGGCGCACACCTACAAGTACGAGGGCGGCGGTGCGGCCGTACTCGGCTCCATCCAGCCGCAGCCGATCGACGGCGAAGCCGATGGCTCTCTGGATCTGGCCAAGGTCGAAGCGGCGATCAAGCAGGACGACTTCCACTTCGCCCGTACCCGTCTGTTGGCCCTGGAAAACACCATGCAGGGCAAGGTGCTGCCGCTCGACTACCTGGCTGCTGCGCGCGAATTGACCCTGCGTCGCGGCCTGGCGCTGCATCTGGACGGTGCCCGCCTGTACAACGCGGCGGTCAGGCTCGGTGTGCCGGCGCGCGCGATCACCCAGCACTTCGATTCGGTCTCGGTGTGCCTGTCCAAGGGGCTCGGTGCGCCAGTCGGCTCCGTGCTGTGCGGCAGCGCTGCGCTGATCGCCAGGGCGCGCCGCCTGCGCAAGATGGTCGGCGGTGGCATGCGCCAGGCAGGTGTGCTGGCGGCGGCAGGCCTGTATGCACTGCAGCATCAGGTCGAGCGCCTGGCCGAGGATCATGCCAACGCGGCACGCCTGGGCGAGCGGCTGGCCGAGCTGGGCTATAGCGTCGAGCCGGTGCAGACCAACATGGTCTACGTGCAGCTCGGTGAGCGGGCCGGCACGGTCAAGGCCTTCATGGCCGAGCGCGGTATCGCGGTGAGTGCCGCGCCCCGCTTGCGCCTGGTCACCCATCTGGATGTCGGGGCCGAGCAGGTCGAGCGGGTTGTGCAGGCCTTTACCGAGTTTTCCCGCGTCTGATCATCTCGGGAAGTTCCGCAGGCACAGGCTGGCGGACGGGCTCTGCAGCTCGCCGTAAGGGGGCGGTTCGATGACCGCCGGCAGCGGCAGGGGCGGCGGTTTGTAGGATTCCAGCAGCCTGCGCAAGGCGAGAGGAGAGGCGGGTTTCTGCACGAAGCCCAACGCCTGTATGCCAGCCTGCCCGGCTCGTAGGGTTGCCTGCTCGAGCTGTGCGCGGTGGCTGTTGCCGTGCACGATCAGGGCGTAGAAGGCACGTTGCTCGTTCAATTGTCTGAGCCACGCCAGGCGCGCCTCGTCATCGGGCAGCAGGTCGCAAATCAGGATGTCCAGGCTGCTCCGGCGCTCCATCAGGTCAGCGGCCTGCGCGGTGTGGTCGGCGGTCATGACCTGGTAGATCCCGCAAGCGTTCAACTGCTGATGCATGGCCAGCAACTGGTAGGGGTTGTGTTCGAGAAGAAGTATCTTGAGTGCACGCATGGGGCCTCCCGACCGACGACAGCTGCGGGCACTCTAAAGATGGGCGGGTAGGGGCTGTATAAGACGTATCTGAAAAACCTGTGGCTCCTGCTTCCATTGCATCGATGGTGCTTTGCTCGATTTTCTGCAGGTGATAGGGCAGCACTATCGAGAAAGGCACTAGCCGCGGGCTGTAGGCCCGATATAATGCGGCCCTTTCAGACTGCGCGAAATCTGCTGCGCTCGGTCATGTGGCGTCAAAAACAGGCTGCTCGCCAGCTCGGTCGACATGCTCATTTACAGCTTGTACACCGCGTTTTCTCCTGTTTGACCTTGCCTGGCCCTTGCTCGCCCTGTTCGCGTGGTCTGCTTTGCCGGCTTTTGCCGTGGCCGCCTGACTCCGTGGATATCCCTATGAAAAGCGCAGAAATCCGTGAAGCCTTCCTGAGCTTCTTCGAAGAAAAAGGGCACACCCGTGTCGCTTCCAGCTCGCTGATTCCGGCGAACGACCCGACCCTGCTGTTCACCAACGCGGGCATGAACCAGTTCAAGGACTGCTTCCTGGGCCTGGAAAAGCGCGCCTACACCCGCGCCACCACCAGCCAGAAGTGCGTGCGTGCCGGCGGCAAGCACAACGACCTGGAAAACGTCGGCTACACCGCGCGCCACCACACCTTCTTCGAGATGCTGGGCAATTTCAGCTTCGGTGACTACTTCAAGCGCGATGCCATTCATTACGCCTGGGAATTCCTGACCTCCGACAAGTGGCTGAACCTGCCCAAGGAAAAGCTCTGGGTCACCGTCTACGCCACCGATGACGAGGCCTATGACATCTGGAACAAGGAAATCGGTGTTCCGGCCGAGCGCATGATCCGCATCGGTGACAACAAGGGCGCGCCGTACGCCTCCGACAACTTCTGGGCGATGGGCGATACCGGTCCGTGCGGCCCGTGCACCGAGATTTTCTTCGACCATGGCGAGCACATCTGGGGCGGCCCACCCGGCAGCCCGGAAGAAGATGGCGACCGCTACATCGAGATCTGGAACAACGTGTTCATGCAGTTCAACCGCACGGCCGATGGCGTCCTGCACCCGCTGCCGGCACCGAGCGTGGACACCGGCATGGGCCTGGAGCGCATCAGCGCCGTGCTGCAGCACGTCAACTCGAACTACGAGATCGACCTGTTCCAGAACCTGCTGGCCGCTTCGGCCAAGGCCATTGGCTGTGCCAATGAGGGCCAGGCCTCGCTGAAGGTGGTGGCGGACCACATCCGTTCCTGCAGCTTCCTGATCGCCGACGGCGTCACCCCGTCCAACGAAGGTCGCGGCTACGTGCTGCGCCGCATCGTGCGTCGTGCCTGCCGTCACGGTAACAAGCTGGGCGCCAAGGGCAGCTTCTTCTACCAGATCGTCGCCGCGCTGGTGGCCGAGATGGGCGAAGCCTTCCCCGAGCTCAAGCAACAGCAGGCGCATATCGAGCGCGTGCTGAAGACCGAGGAAGAGCAGTTCGCCAAGACTCTGGAGCAGGGCCTGAAGATTCTCGAGCAGGATCTGGCCGGCCTGCAGGGCTCGGTCATTCCTGGCGATATCGTGTTCAAGCTGTACGACACCTACGGTTTCCCGGTCGACCTGACTGCCGATATCGCCCGCGAGCGCGAGCTGTCGGTGGACGAGGAAGGTTTCGAGCGTGAGATGGAGGCGCAGCGCGAGCGCGCCCGTTCCGCCAGCGCCTTCGGCATGGACTACAACGCCCTGGTCAAGGTCGACAGTGACACCCGTTTCCTCGGCTACGACGGCACCAGCGGCAGCGGCAAGATCATCGCCCTGTTCAAGGCCGGCAGCGCCGTCGACAGCCTCGCCGAAGGCGAGGAGGGCGTGGTGGTGCTGGATCAGACCCCGTTCTACGCCGAGTCCGGTGGTCAGGTCGGCGACTGCGGCTACCTGGAAAGCGCTGGCGTGCGTTTCGATGTGCGCGACACCACCAAGGCCGGCGGCGCCTTCCTGCACCACGGTGTGGTGGCCAAGGGCGGTCTGAGTGTCGGCACCAGCGTCAAGGCCGAAGCCGAAGCCGGTGTGCGCCAGGCGACCGCGCTGAACCACTCCGCGACCCACCTGCTGCATGCCGCGCTGCGTCAGGTGCTGGGCGATCACGTTCAGCAGAAGGGCTCGCTGGTCGACAGTCAGCGCCTGCGTTTCGACTTCAGCCACTTCGAGGCGATCAAGCCCGAGCAGATCAAGCAGCTGGAAGACATCGTCAACGCCGAGATTCGCAGGAACTCCGAGGTCGAGACCGAGGAAACCGATATCGAGACCGCCAAGGCCAAGGGCGCCATGGCACTGTTCGGCGAGAAGTACGGCGACCAGGTGCGCGTGCTGAGCATGGGCGGCGACTTCTCCGTCGAACTGTGCGGTGGCACTCACGTATCCCGTACCGGCGACATTGGCCTGTTCAAGATCACCAGCGAAGGCGGCGTGGCCGCTGGCGTGCGTCGTATCGAGGCGGTCACTGGCGCGCAAGCGCTGGCCTGGCTCAATGGTGCCGAGGAGCAGCTCAAGGAAGCCGCGTCCCTGGTCAAGGGCAGCCGCGACAACGTGCTGGACAAGCTCTCGGCGCTGATCGAACGCAACCGTCAGCTGGAAAAGGAGCTGGAACAGCTCAAGGCCAAGGCCGCCAGTGCCGCCGGCAACGACCTGGCCGGTTCGGCCGTGGACGTCAAGGGCACCAAGGTGCTGGCTGCGCGTCTCGATGGCCTGGACGGCAAGGCGCTGCTGGCACTGGTCGACCAACTGAAGAACAAGCTGGGCAGCGCCGTGATCCTGCTCGGCGGTGTGTTCGATGAGAAGGTGGTGCTGGTCGCCGGCGTGACCCAGGATCTGACCGCCAAGCTCAAGGCCGGTGACCTGATGCGTCAGGCCGCTGCAGCCGTGGGTGGCAAGGGCGGTGGTCGCCCGGACATGGCGCAGGGCGGCGGCGTAGATGCCGGCAAACTGGATGAAGCCCTGGCTTTGGCCGCTACCTTGGTCGAGCAGGCTTCG
>CAMPIF010000219.1 GCA_946886245.1 Ectopseudomonas composti
CCGCCGCTTGCGGCAGAAAGCGCACCAGGGCGAAACCGATGGCGTGCAGCGCGGCGGTGGCGACGATGAAGCCGATGGCATAACCGAAGGGGCTGGCCAGATCCGGCAGCTCCAGGCCGTGGGCGACGCCGTGGGTAAGGGCGAAGATGGCGGTCAGGGCAACGGATACCACCATCGGCAGACGAGCAGCCACGGCCACCAGCAGACCGAAGGCCAGCACCGAACCGGCAATGCCGGTTTCCATCAGCGGGATTTCCACGCCGGCGAAGCCGAGAAGGCCGCCCACCAGCATGCTGCCGACGAAGGTCACAGGCAGCGCCCAGCGCGCCGCGCCGCTCTGCTGGGCGGCCCACAGGCCGACGGCGAACATCGCCAGCAGGTGATCCAGGCCGAACACCGGATGGGCCAGGCCGGCCATGATCCCGGAGTCGCCATGCCCAGGGTGGGCGAAGGCCAGCGCCGGGGTGCAGAACAGGGCGATGGCGTAGAGGGTTTTGCGCAGATTCATGAGTATCTCCTTGAATGGGGAATCAGGCCGCCGTGAGCATGCCCTGGCGTTCGATGAAGGCGATGATCTCGTCGAGACCCTGGCCGATTTTCTGGTTGCTGAAGACGAAAGGTTTGTCGCCGCGCATCTTCAGGGTGTCGCGCTCCATCACCTCCAGGGAGGCGCCGACCAGAGGCGCCAGATCGACCTTGTTGATCACCAGCAGGTCGGACTTGCAGATACCGGGGCCGCCCTTGCGCGGCAGCTTGTCGCCGGCGGACACGTCGATCACGTACAGGGTCAGGTCCGACAGCTCGGGGCTGAAGGTGGCCGACAGGTTGTCACCACCGGATTCGACGATGATCAGGTCCAGACCGGGGAAGCGGCGGTTGAGCTGCTCGACCGCCTCCAGGTTGATCGAGGCGTCTTCACGAATGGCGGTGTGCGGGCAGCCGCCGGTTTCCACGCCGATGATGCGTTCGGGCTCCAGGGCCTCGTTGCGCACCAGGAACTGGGCGTCTTCCTGGGTGTAGATGTCGTTGGTGACCACGGCGATGTTGTAGCGCTCGCGCAGGGCGCGGCACAGGGCCAGGGTCAGGGCGGTCTTGCCGGAACCGACCGGGCCGCCGATGCCGACACGCAGGGGTTGGCTGTTCATTTCTGAGTTCCTCGTCAGGAGCGGAAGAGACGCGAGTACTGGCGCTCGTGCGCCATGCTCGCCAGGGTCAGGCCGAAGGCGGCGCTGCCCCAGTGTTCGGGGGAAAGGGTGGCCGCCTGCTGCTGGGCGGCATCGAGTTGCGGCAGCAGGCGGCTGGTCAGGCGCTGGGCGGCCTGTTGGCCCAGTGGCAGCACTTTCATCAACACCGCCAGCTGATTTTCCAACCAACCCCAGAGCCAGGCGGCCAGGGCATCGTCCGGGCTGATCTGCCAGGCGCGTGCGGCCAGCGCCCAGGCCAGGGCCAGGCCGGGTTCGTTCGGGGTTGCAAGTGCTTCGCGCGCCGCCTCGTCCAGCTCGGGCAGGCCTTCGAGCAGTTGCCGCAGCGAATAACCCATCTGCCGGCTCTCCAAGGCCAGCTCGCGGGTTTCACGACTGGCGCGGTGCTGTTCGGCCAGCGCCTGCAGGTGCGACCAGTCGCCCTCGTGCGCAGCGCGGCAGTGAGCCAGCAGCAGTGGTGCTTCGAAGCGGGCGAGGTTGAGCGTCAGTTGATCGGCCAGCCAGCGTTCGGCGCCTGCGGCATCAGTGATCAGGCCGCTGTCGATGGCCCATTCCAGGCCCTGCGAGTAGCTGTAGCCGCCAATCGGCAACTGCGGGCTGGCCAGGCGCAGCAATGCCCAGGCGGGTTTCATGAACTGGCCCCGATACGCGCGGGCGACGGCGCTTGGCTCACTTGCGCACACCGAACTGGTGCAGGCGCGGGCCGTAGTTGAATTCCTCGTCGCCGTGATGGGAGTGATGATGACCGCCGCCATAGGCACCTTGCTCGGGCTGATAGGGCGCTTCGATGGCTTCGACCGTGGCACCGAGCTGTTCGAGCATGGCCTTGAGCACGTAGTCGTCAGGCAGGCGCAGCCAGCCCTCGCCCAGTTGCAGGGCGACATGGCGGTTGCCCAGGTGGTAGGCGGCACGCATCAACTCGAACGGGCTGGCGCAGGTGACATGCAGCAGCGGCTCGGCCTTGGCCCGGATGCGCACGATGCGTCCGTCCCTGGCCTGCAGGCATTCGCCGTCGGCCAGTGCGGGCTGGCCTCGCTCGAGAAACAGGCCGACCTCCTCACCGCTGGTGGTGAAACAGCGCAGGCGGCTTTTGCTGCGTGCTTCGAAGGTCAGTTCCAGTTCGGCGTCGTAGGTATTATGCGGCGCGATTCGGGCGTGGATCACCAGCATCTGTGTTTATTCCGGGGCAATGTGCCCGGAAATAGTGCAAGTGGCTTGCCAAGGCTGGAGAGTGGCGCAAGGCAGCGCATTTCTGCGTGCTGTGGATAACTTGGCGCAGTAGTCAGGATTTATTTGGTGCGTTTTTTCTGTGCGCGCACGGTTGTGGTGCGTGCTACTCGGAGGGCTTGCCCAGGCCCAGCCAGTGCTTGCCACCGACCATGATGAAGCGCAGTTGCTGGATGACCTTGGCCTCTGCCGTGAGGTGCGCCGGCAAGGTTTCGGCGGGCGGATCGATCAGTTCGGGCAAGGTGGCGAATACCGTCTTCACCACCAGATCCGACACCACGTCGAGCGCTGCATCGTCGAGGTGCGGCATGCGGTTCATCAGCTTGAGGTCGGCGGCCAGGTCGCTGGTGATGCGCTCGCGCAGGGCCGCAACGGCCTGGCGCACCGGTTGCGAGCCGCCGTACTGCTCGCGGGCGAGGAACAGGAACTGAGCGCGATTGGCGGCCACTTCGGCGAGGAAGATCCGCACCGAGGCGTCGATCATGCCGCGCATCTCGAACTCATGACGGCGCACCTGGCGGATCGCCGCACGGAAGGTTTCGCCCACCTCTGCCACCAGCGCCAGGCCCAGTTCGTCCATGTCGGCGAAGTGGCGATAGAAACCGGTAGGCACGATACCGGCGACGCGCGTCACCTCGCGCAGGCTCAGGCTGCCAAAGCCGCGCCCGCTCTCCATGAGGGTGAGGGCGGCGTCCATCAGGGACTGGCGAGTCTGCTGCTTCTGTTCGGCGCGTGGCGTCATGCGAAATCGGGTCATTGAGCGATGCCGCACTCTAGCAAATGCGCGGCGCCAGCGTCGAACCGTGCGAAGGTGGTTCGGTGAACGACTGTTGACTGAAATGCAGGCTATCTGTCAGCCTTGTGAACAAGTGTTCACTGGACTTTTCTGATGGCTCTGCTTTCCCTGTCATTGGCGCGGCATGCTGCGGGATGTCTGCAACCGTTGCGCCGGCTCTGTGCGGCCGGCTGGCTGCGCGAGGCGGATATCGATCTGTGCTTGCGCTTGCTACACCCGGCGCTGCGTCTCAACCGCGTATTCGCCAGGGTCGAGGCGCGTCGTTGGGTGGCCGACGACATGCTGGCACTGCAACTGCGCTGCAATGGCAATGCGCGGGACTGGCGGGCCGGGCAGCATGTCCAGGTTTATCTGGAGCAGTACGGCGTGCGCCACGGACGCAGTTATAGCCTCACTTCGGTGGCGGCCGACGGGCGTATCGAGCTTGCGATCAAGCGTCAGCCGGGCGGGCGCCTGTCCAATCTGCTGCTCGATCATCTGGAGGTGGCTAAGGTGATCGAGCTGGGTCAGGCATTTGGCGAGTTCGTTTGGCCGCAGGAGCAGGACGCCGTGTTGCTGCTGGCGGCTGGCAGTGGCATCACGCCTTTGCTCGGTTTATTGCGTGATGCACTGGCGCGTGGCTTTTCTGCGCCGGTGACGCTGCTGCATCAGGTGCGTCGTCACGGCCAGCAGGCCTTTGCCGAGGAGCTGCAGGCGCTGGCCGCGCGCCACGCCAACTTCCAGGTGCGCTGGGCCTTCAGCGCCGAGGCTGGTGGCCGGCTGACGGCCGATCACATCGCTGCCCTGCCTGCCGAACACCTGCTGGTATGCGGTCCGCGCGGTTTCGTCGACACGGCGTGCGGCTGGTGGCGCGATGCCGGGCGCGGCACCAGCCTGCAGTCGGAAAGTTTCAGCCCGTTGCCGGTACTGACCGAGGCGCAGACACCTGAGGTGCGCCTGAGCTTTGCCCGCAGCCGCCAGCAGGCACTGGGTAACGGCAACGCCAGCCTGCTGGAGCAGGCCGAAGCCAATGGTTTGCGTCCAGCCCATGGCTGTCGCCAGGGCATCTGCGCCAGCTGCACCTGTTTGCTGCTGGCCGGCACGGTGCGTGATCTGCGTAGCGGTGAGCTGTTCGCCGAACCCAATCAACCCATACGTCTATGTGTCAGTGCCCCGCATGGGGATGTGGAGGTCGATCTGTGACAGCTCGTCATGATCGTGAATTGAACCCCGCCGAACTCGAAGCTTTCGGCCAGGAGCTGGATGCTCTGCGCCAGCGCACCCTGGCCGATCTGGGCGAGGCCGATGCGCGCTATATCCGCCGCGTGCGTGGCGTGGTGCGTCTGTGCTGCTGGAGTGGCCGTGCGCTGCTGATGTTCGGTTGGTTCCCGCCGACCTGGCTGCTCGGCACCTTCTTGCTGGGGCTGGGCAAGATCCTCGAGAACATGGAGCTGGGCCACAACGTGATGCACGGCCAGTACGACTGGATGAACGATCCGGAATTCGCTGGCCGCCAGTACGAATGGGACATCGTCGGCCCCGCCGATTTCTGGCGGCACACCCACAACCACGTGCACCACACCTACACCAACGTGCTGGGCATGGACGATGACGTCGGTTATGGCGTGGTGCGCCTGTTCCCCGAGCAGCGCTGGAAGCCGTTTTACCGCTGGCAACCCTTGTGGGTGACGATCCAGGCGCTGCTGTTCCAGTACGCCGTGGCCATCCAGCACCTGCGCCTGGACAAGCTGGTGAAAGGCCGCATCAGCAAGGAGGAAGTACGGCCGCTGGCGCGTCAGTTCGGTGGCAAGCTGGCGCGGCAGTGGGGCAAGGACTATCTGCTGTTTCCGCTGCTGGCCTTGCTGTTCGGTGCCAATGCACTGGCCGTACTGACCGGCAATCTGGTGGCCAACCTGCTACGCAATCTGTGGACCTTTCTGGTGATCTTCTGCGGCCATTTCACCGAGAAGGCAGCGGTGTTTGCACCCGAAGTATTGGAAGGGGAGACACGTGGGCACTGGTACCTGCGCCAACTGCGTGGTTCTAGCAACCTGTCCGGTGGGCCGCTGCTGCATATTTTGACCGGCAACCTCAGCCATCAGATCGAGCATCACCTGTTCCCCGATCTGCCCGCGCGGCGCTATGCCGAACTGGCGCGTGATGTGCGCCTGATCGCCGAGCGCTATGGCCAGCATTACAACTGCGGCACCTTGTGGGGGCAGTTCTCGACTGTGCTGCGGCGTATCTGGATCTACCGGTTACCGATGCCGTCGGCCGGGTAAGGGCGTGATGCAAGCAGTTATTATGTGGTTTGCAGGGCTGTAACTGTTGATTCTTAATACGGGAGCGCAAGCCTCTCTGGCGGTTCAGTAGTTCCTGCGCGAATGTTAAGGAAGGCAACAAGCTTTCCAGAGGTGCACTGATGAATGAGCCCTCCTATATCATAGCTTGATGTGTGTTTGAAAAAGTGAAATGCCCAGCGAAGGGCTTTTCACGTGTTGGTGTTTATGAGTGTGTTTGTTTTGGATACAGAATGATTGCTGCTTTGGCCCGTACAATAGAGTCTCCAGCGTCGTTTGTAATGCTGCCCGCCATGCTGTAGATGGTTCCTTGTAAACTTTCTTTCCATTGTTTTTTTTCTACTTGCCACCTCATTAAATATCTAGTGTCAGGAAGGACGGGGGCGGTGAATTTAACATCCATGTGAGCCCCTAACATGGGGCCGTATGCGATGAAGTCAGTTGGAAGCAGGGCAGAGAAAAGCGCGATAATGTGGCTTCCGCTTGCAATCAGCCCGCCAAGGCGCATCGTGTCTGGATGAGTGTTGTTCACATGCAACGGATTGAGATCACCGATAAAACGGGCGCCTTCCACGATCTCTGCTTTAGAAAGTAAAAGGTATTTACGGATCTCATATCCAATTTCTGGGGTTTTTGTCTTGGCTATGGTGCTGTTCATGATGGCCTCAGGTAGTCATGATGCAATCAAGGCCATTGTGGGCCATCAGGCTAGGGGTTGAGTTTCTGAAAGCGTGCGCCCCAGCAAATTGAGGTTGGCTCTCCGTCAATAATAAAAGATGTATTAATGCCTTGGTCTCTCTCGGGTCGGGGGAATGTACGAAGCTTTTCGAGATCGTTCACGTCCTTGGTTTGCTTTTCAAAATCGTACTCAAAAAACCAGTATCCCTTGCAGCCTATATTGCATGCATTGGTTCTCAGATACTCTGAAACGCGTACCCTGGTGCTTATTTCTTTGATTCTCTGGTAGCGAAAAAATAATCCTCATTCCCGTTAAACCGCTTTAAGATAGGGCTTGTGATTTTTCTGGCTTCTTTTTTCATTGTTATGCGCCTCGGATCAAAGGAATTTACGATTGGCTTCATCGGACGGCACATTCAAACCCAGTGCTTCCAGTTTCAGCCTGGCGCGCCTAGCAAAGCGCTCTCTAGCGTCCTTGTATGTCCGGATACGCTGGCCGTAAGTGATATATTGCTCTGAACGCTCTGAGTCACTACGGCCAAATGTATCAAGCAGCACCGGCCGCATACGCTCAAGTGCAGCCTGGAACTGATGATGCCCTTCTTTGTTGCGGCACATATCTCTAGTTATCCGAAATCCATGTCCGACGTGAAGCTTTTCTTCCCTTATAACGTGTGGGCACCTGTCTGTTATTGTTGTTCTACGTATCTCAGGTGCAACGTCATAAGCAGCTTCCCTGTGTCGGTATTCAACCTAGACTAGCGATGGTGTTCGTCAATTAAGATTTTTCTGAAAAGTTCGCCTGCAAGCATCTTGTCTGGCTGCCTTGCGCAGGCCGAGATTAACAATCAGTGTTTGGGCGCAGTCTTGCTTGACACGCCTGGCAATCCCACGGCCGTCAGGGGGTTGCACGGTTTTCGGCAGGTGCGACAACGATGTCGACGAAACCCTCGACGCCATCCCCAAAGAGTCAATTGCAATCTCTCCAAGCATGACGGGTTG
>CAMPIF010000220.1 GCA_946886245.1 Ectopseudomonas composti
CCGCCATGTGGGCGGACCTGCTGGCCATCCCCAAGGACGCCAAGAACGTCGACGAAGCGCACGAGTTCATCAACTACCTGCTGCGCCCCGACGTGATCGCCAAGATCAGCGACTACGTGGCCTACGCCAACCCCAACCTCAAGGCCACCGAACTGGTCGATGAGAGCGTGCGCAACAATCCGGGTGTGTACCCCGGCAAGGACGTGATGGCCAAGCTGTATGTCGCCGAGGAGCGTTCGCCGCAAGTGCAGCGCTGGCTGACCCGTGACTGGACGCGAATCAAAAGCGGCCGCTGATCGACGAACGATTTTCCTATAAAGTGCCGCGCCTTTTCCGCTCGGCACACAAAAACGAGGACGATACTGTGCGAGTAACCCTGCCCAAGTCTCTGATCGCGATGGCGGCTTCCGCCTTCTGTGGCGCCGCTCTGGCCCAGCCCACCGTGCATATCTACAACTGGAGCGATTACATCGGCGAAGAGACCCTGGCCAAGTTCGAGGCGAAAACCGGCATCAAGCCGATCTATGACGTCTTCGACTCCAACGAAACCCTCGAAGGCAAACTGCTCGCCGGCCGCAGCGGCTACGATGTGGTGGTGCCTTCCAACCACTTTCTCGGCAAGCAGATTCGCGCTGGCGCCTTCCAGCCGCTCGATCGCAGCAAGCTGAGCAACTGGGACAATCTCGATCCGGCGCTGCTCAAGCAGCTGGAAACCAACGATCCCGGCAATCAGTATTCGGTGCCCTACCTGTGGGGCACCAACGGCATCGGCTACAACGTCGAGAAGGTCAAGGCCGCACTCGGTGTCGAGGAGATCGATTCCTGGGCCGTGCTGTTCGAGCCGGACAACCTCAAGAAGCTCAGCCAGTGCGGCGTCGCTTTCCTCGATTCCGGTGACGAAATGATCCCGGCCATGCTCAATTACCTTGGTCTGGACCCCAACAGCACCAATCCCGACGACTACGCCAAGGCCGAAGCCAAGTTGCTGGAGGTGCGCCCCTACGTCACCTACTTCCACAGCTCCAAGTACATCGGCGACCTGGCCAACGGCAACATCTGCGTGGCTGCCGGTTTCTCCGGCGACATCCTGCAGGCCGCCGACCGCGCCGACGAGGCCGGCAAGGGCATCGAAATCGCCTACAGCATTCCCAAGGAAGGCGCCAATCTCTGGTTCGACATGATGGCCATTCCCGTCGATGCGGCGAACGCCGAACAGGCGCACACCTTCATCAACTTCCTCCTCGAGCCCGAGGTGATCGCCGAAGTCAGTGACTACGTCGGTTATGCCAACCCCAATACCAAGGCGGATGAATTCATGGATGAGGAGGTCCGCAACGACCCGTCCGTCTACCCGTCACAAGCGGTGCTGGACAAGCTGTACATCTCCGCCGAGCTGCCGGTTCGCGTGCAGCGCCTGATGACCCGCAGTTGGACCAAGGTCAAGTCGGGTCAGTAATCGTTCCTGCCCGGCCGCAGGGGTCGGGCACAATCTTCCGGGAGTTTTCCAATAATGGCTGTTGCCTCCAGCGCCTACAAAAAAGCCCTCGAGGGGGATCAGACACCGAAAGAGGTGCTGGTCAAGATCGATCGGGTGACCAAGAAGTTCGACGAGACCGTGGCCGTCGACGACGTCTCGCTGACCATCAACAAGGGCGAGATCTTCGCCCTGCTGGGCGGCTCCGGCTCGGGCAAGTCGACCCTGCTGCGCATGCTCGCCGGCTTCGAGCGGCCGACCGAAGGACGCATCATCCTCGATGGCGTCGACATCACCGACATGCCGCCGTATCAGCGGCCGATCAACATGATGTTCCAGTCCTATGCGCTGTTCCCGCACATGACCGTGGCGCAGAACATCGCCTTCGGCCTGCAGCAGGACAAACTGCCGAAGGCCGAGATCGACGAGCGCGTGGCCGAGATGCTCAAGCTGGTGCACATGACCCAGTACGCCAAGCGCAAGCCGCATCAGCTCTCCGGTGGTCAGCGTCAGCGCGTGGCCCTGGCCCGTTCCCTGGCCAAGCGCCCCAAGCTGCTGCTGCTCGACGAACCGATGGGCGCGCTGGACAAGAAGCTGCGTTCGCAGATGCAACTGGAGCTGGTGGAGATCATCGAGCGGGTCGGCGTGACCTGCGTGATGGTGACCCACGACCAGGAAGAGGCCATGACCATGGCCCAGCGCATCGCCATCATGCACCTGGGCTGGATCGCCCAGACCGGCAGCCCGATCGACATCTACGAGACGCCCACCAGCCGTCTGGTGTGCGAGTTCATTGGCAACGTCAACCTCTTCGACGGCCAGCTCACCAGTGACGAGGCCGATCACGCGATCATCGACTGCCCGCATCTGGACAAGCCGATCTACATCGGCCACGGCGTCAGCACGCGCGCCGAGAACAAGTCCGTCAGCTACGCCCTGCGTCCGGAAAAACTGCTGATGGCCACCGCGTTGCCGGAGGACCACGAGCATCCCGAGTACAACTGGAGCCGTGGCCACGTGCACGACATCGCTTACCTCGGCGGTCACTCGGTGTACCACGTCAAGCTCACGTCCGGGCAGATCGTGCAGTGCTTCATCGCCAACGCCGAGCGCCGTGGCAAGCGCCCGACCTGGGACGATCCGGTGGTGGTGTACTGGGAAGATGACAGCGGCGTGGTACTGCAATCATGAAACCGAGCAAACTGGCGCGCTATCTGCCCACCGGGCGGCATGCCGTTATCGGCATACCTTTCCTCTGGCTGTTCATGTTCTTCCTGCTGCCCTTCATCATCGTGCTGAAGATCAGCTTCGCCGAAGCCGACGTGGCGATTCCGCCCTACACGGAAATCTACCAGTGGGCGGACAACAAGCTGACGCTGCTGTTGAACTTCGGCAACTACATCTTCCTCACCGAGGATGCCCTGTACCTGTCGGCTTACCTGGGCTCGCTGCAGATCGCTTTCTTCAGCACCTTGCTCTGTCTGCTGATCGGCTACCCGATGGCCTATGCCATCGCGCGTGCGCCGAAAGAACACCAGACCGTACTGCTGCTGCTGATCATGATGCCGACCTGGACCGCGATCCTGATTCGCGTCTATGCCTGGATGGGTATTCTCGGCAACAACGGCCTGCTCAACAGCCTGCTGATGGGCATTGGCCTGATCGATACGCCGCTGCAGATTCTCAACACCAACACTGCGGTCTATATCGGTGTCGTGTATTCGTACCTGCCGTTCATGATCCTGCCGCTCTACGCCAACCTGGTGAAGCACGACCTCAGCCTGCTGGAGGCCGCGTCTGACCTTGGCTCGAGCAATTTCAACAACTTCTGGAAGATCACCGTGCCGCTGTCGAAGAACGGCATCATTGCCGGCTCGATGCTGGTGTTCATACCGGTGGTCGGCGAGTTCGTCATCCCCGAGCTGCTTGGCGGTCCGGAGACCCTGATGATCGGCAAGGTGCTGTGGCAGGAGTTCTTCAACAACCGCGACTGGCCGGTGGCTTCCGCTCTGGCCGTGGTGATGCTGGCGATCCTGATCGTGCCCATCATTCTGTTCAACCGTAACCAGGCGAAAGAACTGGAGGGCCGCCCATGATTCGTTCAATCACAGTGAGCCCATCATTCTGTTCAACCGGCTCTTTAACCAGAAGCGGAGCCAAAGAGCTGGAGGGCCGCCCATGAAGCGTTTCAGTTTCTCCAGCATCATGCTCTGGGCCGGCCTGGCATTCATCTATCTGCCCATGGTCATCCTGGTCATCTACTCGTTCAACGCCTCGCGGCTGGTAACCGTGTGGGGCGGCTGGTCGGTGAAGTGGTACGTCGGCCTGCTGGACAACACGCAACTGATGAACTCGGTGATGCGCTCGCTGGAAATCGCCTGCTACACCGCCATCGCGGCGGTGGCGCTGGGCACCCTGGCGGCCTTCGTGCTGACCCGCATCACCCACTTCAAGGGTCGCACCCTGTTCGGTGGCCTGGTCACCGCGCCGCTGGTGATGCCGGAAGTGATCACCGGTCTGTCGTTGCTGCTGCTGTTCGTGCTGATGGCGCAGCTGATCGGCTGGCCGATGCAGCGTGGCATGACCACCATCTGGATCGCCCACACCACCTTCTGCTCGGCCTATGTGGCGGTCGTGGTTTCGTCGCGTCTGCGTGAGCTGGACATGTCCATCGAAGAAGCAGCCATGGATCTGGGGGCGCGGCCGTGGAAAGTGTTCTTCCTGATCACCGTGCCGATGATCGCGCCGTCGCTGGCGGCGGGGGCGATGATGTCCTTCGCCCTGTCGCTGGATGACCTGGTACTGGCCAGCTTCGTTTCCGGTCCTGGTGCGACCACCCTGCCGATGGAGATTTTCTCTGCCGTGCGCCTGGGGGTTAAACCTGAGATCAACGCGGTGGCCAGCCTGATCCTGCTGGCTGTATCGTTCGCCACCTTCCTGGCCTGGTTCTTCGCCCATCGCGCCGAAGAAAAGCGCAAGAAGGCCATGCAACAAGCCATGGACGAGACCGCCAATCCGTCCTGGCAGCAGGTCGTCGACAGCCGTCGCAACCCCGGCAGCAACTGAGCTGCACGCTGAAATGAAAAACGGGCCCAAGGGCCCGTTTTTCATGGTGTGTGGGAGGGGCTTTAGCCGCGACGTCCAAGATCGCCGCTGAAGCGCCTCCCACAGCGTGTACGCGATTATTTCACCAACGCCTTCCAGCGGTAGGGTGCGCTGTGCGCACCGAGTCTTGCGCTATCTGACCAACGCCTTCCAGGCCTTGAGGCTGCTCACGATCTGCGTCTGAGTCGCACGCAACTGGCGCTGTTCTTCGTCCAGGTCCTGCTGAGCCAGGCCGTACAGCTTGTTCAGCTCGCCATACAGACGGTCGACCTCGGGCACTTCCAGTACGCCTCGCGCCAGGCGCAGCCAGACCAGCAGGCGCTCCAGGCGCGGCATCTGCTCGGCCAGATCTTCCGGCTGCTGCTGGTAGCGGCGCAGTTGCAGGGCATTACCTTCTTCGTTCAGCAGGGTCGGTAACCAGTTGCCCAGGGCTGCATTGCCCTGGCGATTACCGCGATTGTTGCGCTCCGCCGTCCAGCTGCGTAGCAGCAGCCAGTGCGACAGCTTCAGCGACAGCAGGCCCCAGCGGCAGCCATCCAGTTCGGCAGCGAACAGTGCCGGGGCGTTGCGCCGCATGCTGTCATCGTTCTGCCCGGCTGCCAGGCGCGGCCGCCAGTCGTCGAGCAGGGCATCGAGCGCTTCGCGCAATTCACGCGAGCTGCTGCGGGGCGCCGCCTGACCGAGGCTGGCGAGCAGGGCGCGCAGGTCGATCAACTGCTCCAGCCATTGTTGCAACAGGCTCCAATGGCCGTTCCAGCGATATTGCTCGGCCAGGCGCTGGCTGGCGCCGAGCAGGTGCCAGGCAAGCGCGGCAAAGGCGTCGTCCAGGCTCATCTCGGCGTCAAGCTCGGGTGCTGGCAGGCTGAGGTTGTAGCTGCCGGCATCGAACAGGCGATAGCCGCGCTCGGCCTTGCTGATGTCGCAGGGCATCAGCGGCAGCTCGGCGGCCAGTTCGCAGGCCAGCTCCAGCAGGGCGGCGGGCTCGCCCTGACGCAGCTCCAGCTCCAGCTCGCAGATTTCTTCTTCGCCCTCGCCGGCGATGACCTTGCCCAGGTCCAGCGCGGCTTCGATGATCACCTTGGCCTTGCCGCGGCCCCAGGCGATCTCGGCTTTTTCGCGAACGAAGTCGGTGGTGAACAGCGGCTGCAGGGTTTTCTTGTCCAGCTCGGCCAGGCTGGCTGGCCAGCAGCTGTCATCGAGCTTTTTCAGGTCGAGCTTGGCCTTGCTCAGGTACCAGTCCCACTCGTTGCGCTCGGACAGGCCGGCGACGCTCTGGCCACGGCTCTTCAGGGTCTGGATGAACTGCTCGCCATCGCGGCGCAGACGCAGGGCGACCTTGGCACTCGCCAGCTCGCGGTCCGGCGTGTCGTAGTACTGGTTGAACAGCTCGCCGCGCTGCCAGCCGCTCTTGTTGCGTTTTTTCAGCAACGGGTGTTCACGCAGAGCGGCCAGGGTGGCGCGGCTGGCGCGCAGTTTGATTTCGGTTTCTTTGACCATGGTGGAGAGCTAGATAGCCTTTTATGAAAATGTGACAGAGCGATGACACGCGCTGGCGAATGACGAAGCCGGTCCCTATACTTGCGACCTTCTCAAAACGGGGGCTTACCCTATGCCTATCAATCCCTTTGTCAGCCTGTTCGGCCGTTCACCCATCGGCCCCATGCAACAGCATATCGCCAAGGCTCACGAGTGCGCGGCGAACCTGGTGCCTTTCTTCGAAGCCATAATGGTCGAGGACTGGGCCAAGGTGGAACAGGTACAACAGGAGATGTCCCGGCTGGAGCACGAGGCCGACAAGCTGAAGAAAAGCGTGCGCCTGCACCTGCCCAAGAGCCTGTTCCTGCCGGTGCCGCGTTCGGACCTGCTTGAGCTGCTCAGTGTACAGGACAAAGTCGCCAACCGTGCCAAGGACATCGCTGGGCTGATGCTCGGCCGGCAGATGGCTATTCCACAGCCGTTGCAGCCGCTGATGCGCACCTACGTGCAGCGCAGCGTGGATGCCAGCGCTCAGGCGCTGAAGGCAATGAACGAATTGGACGAGCTGCTCGAGACCGGTTTCGCCGGCCGTGAAGCTGTACTTGTGGAAACCCTGATCGAGGAACTCGGTTCGATCGAAAACGATACCGATCGTCTGCAGATCGAGGTGCGCCGCAACCTGTTCAAGCTGGAGAAGGACCTTCCCCCGGTCGATGTGATGTTCCTCTATCAGATCATCGACTGGGTCGGCGATGTCGCCGACCGCGCCCAACGAGTGGGCAACCGACTGGAACAACTGCTGGCGCGCTAAGCGCCAGTGTCCTTTCTGGGATCTACGGAAAACTAATTTATGTCTCTTATTGCGGACTACGGGCTCGTTCTGCTCGTTCTTGCCTGCCTTTTCGGTTTTTTCATGGCCTGGGGTGTTGGAGCCAACGATGTAGCCAATGCTATGGGTACATCCGTTGGCTCGCGTGCACTTACTATCAAGCAGGCGATCATCATCGCCATGGTCTTCGAGTTTGCCGGTGCCTACCTGGCTGGCGGCGAGGTGACCGAAACCATCAAGAACGGCATCGTCGATGCCAACATGATCAGCCCCAACCTGATGGTTCTGGGGCTGT
>CAMPIF010000221.1 GCA_946886245.1 Ectopseudomonas composti
AAAGCGCAGGCTCTTGTCTTCACCGACGGCGTCGAGGGCGAGGATCTGCTCGCGGATCTTCTCGGCGTTGAAGGCGTTGTTCTTTTCAGGGCGGTTCAGCCACAGGGTGGCGAAGCCGCGTGGGTCTTTCTCAAGCTGTACGGTGGTGAAGTCGGTCATGGCAATGGGCTCGAAATATGCGCTGGCTCTGGTGGGAGGGGCTTTAGCCGCGAGCTTTGCTGTGGCTGTCGCGGCTAAAGCCCCTCCCACGGATTACATACGGAACACCCCGAAGCGGGTCGGCTCGATCGGTGCGTTGAGGCTAGCCGACAGGGCCAGGGCCAGTACGTCGCGGGTCTGCGCCGGGTCGATCACGCCGTCGTCCCACAGGCGGGCGCTGGAATAGAAGGCGTGTGCCTGCCTCTCGTACTGCTCGACGATGGGCTGCTTCAGGCGCTGTTCGTCTTCATCGGAGTAAGGCTGGCCGGCGCGTTGCGCCTGTTCGCGTTTGACCTGCACCAGTACGCCGGCAGCCTGCTGGGCACCCATCACGCCGATCCGCGCGTTGGGCCACATCCACAAAAAACGTGGGTCGTAGGCGCGGCCGCACATGCCGTAGTTACCGGCGCCGAAGCTGCCACCGATGATCAGGGTGAATTTCGGCACCTGGGCGCAGGCCACGGCGGTGACCAGCTTGGCGCCGTGCTTGGCGATGCCGCCTTCCTCGTATTTCTTGCCGACCATGAAGCCGGTGATGTTTTGCAGGAACAGCAGGGGGATGCCGCGCTGGCAGGCCAGTTCGACGAAGTGCGCGCCCTTCTGCGCCGACTCGGCGAAGAGGATGCCGTTGTTGGCCAGGATCGCCACCGGGTAGCCATTGATGCGGGCGAAGCCGCACACCAGCGTGGTGCCGAACAGCGCCTTGAATTCATCCAGTTGCGAGTCGTCGACGATACGCGCGATCACCTCACGCACATCGAAGGGCTGCTTGGCGTCGGCCGGAATCACGCCGTACAGCTCTTCTGCGGCATAGCGCGGGGCGATGGGGGCGCGAGCGTCGAGCTGGCCGAGCTTGCGCCAGTTGAGGTTGGCAATGCTGCGCCGGGCCAGGGCCAGGGCGTGTTCGTCATCCTCGGCATAGTGGTCGGCCACGCCGCTGGTCTTGCAGTGCACGTCGGCGCCCCCGAGTTCCTCGGCACTGACTACTTCGCCAGTGGCGGCCTTCACCAGGGGCGGGCCGGCGAGAAAGATGGTCGCCTGCTCACGCACCATGATGGTTTCGTCGCTCATCGCCGGCACGTAGGCGCCGCCGGCGGTGCAGGAGCCCATCACCACGGCGATCTGCGCAATGCCCAGCGCGCTCATGTTGGCCTGGTTGAAGAAGATCCGGCCAAAGTGCTCGCGATCCGGGAACACTTCGTCCTGGCGCGGCAGATTGGCGCCGCCGGAGTCCACCAGGTAGATGCACGGCAGACGGTTCTCACGCGCAATGGCCTGCGCGCGCAGGTGCTTCTTCACCGTCAGCGGGTAGTAGGAGCCGCCTTTTACCGTGGCGTCGTTGGCCACGATCATGCATTCGACCCCTTCGACGCGGCCGATACCGGCGATCACCCCGGCGGCGGGTACGTCTTCGCCGTAGACCTCATGGGCGGCGAGCTGGCCGATCTCGAGGAAGGGCGAGCCGACATCCAGCAGGCGGTTGATACGTTCGCGCGGCAGCAACTTGCCGCGCGAGATGTGGCGCTCCTGCGCCTTGGCGCCGCCGCCTTCATGGACGCGGGCGAGCAGGGCGCGCAGCTCGTTGACCTGAGCAAGCATCGCCGCGCTGTTGGCGGCGAACTCAGGTGAACGGGTGTTGATCTGGGTGTGCAGGATGGCCATCTGGGGCGCTCCGATTTTGATTTGATCGCTCCCACGCTCTGCGTGGGAGTTTCGCCAGGGACGCTCTGCGTCCCCAGAACGGACGCTGAGCGTCCGGTTTCAGGTTCCCACGCAGAGCGTGGGAACCATCACAGATGCCTTACTTGGTTTCGTTGAACAGCTCGCGGCCGATCAGCATGCGGCGGATTTCGCTGGTGCCGGCGCCGATCTCGTAGAGCTTGGCGTCGCGCAGCAGGCGGCCGGCCGGGTATTCGTTGGTGTAGCCGTTGCCGCCGAGCAACTGGATGGTGTCCAGTGCCATTTTCGTGGCCATCTCGGCGGTGTAGAGAATCACCGCGGCGGCGTCCTTGCGCGACTCCTCACCGCGGTCGCAGGCCTTGGCGACGTTGTACAGGTAGGACCTGGAGGCATTCATGCCGGCGTACATGTCAGCCAGCTTGCCCTGTACCAACTGGAATTCACCGATGGATTGCTTGAACTGCTGGCGCTCGTGCACGTAGGGCAGCACCACGTCCATGCAGGCCAGCATGATCCCGGTCGGGCCGCCGGAGAGCACGGTGCGTTCGTAATCCAGGCCGCTCATCAGCACGCGCACGCCACCGCCTTCGCTGCCCAGGATGTTCTCCTCCGGTACTTCGCAGTCCTCGAACACCAGCTCACAGGTGTTGGAGCCGCGCATGCCCAGCTTGTCCAGCTTCTGGTGGCGGGAGAAGCCCTTGAAATCGCGCTCGACGATGAAGGCGGTCATGCCGCGCGAACCGGCGTTGACGTCGGTCTTGGCGTAGATCACATAGGTGTGGGCGTCCGGGCCGTTGGTGATCCACATCTTGTTGCCATTGAGTACGTAGCGGTCGCCGCGTTTTTCCGCGCGCAGCTTCATCGACACCACGTCTGAGCCGGCATTGGGCTCGCTCATGGCCAGGGCGCCGATGTGCTCGCCGGAGCACAGTTTGGGCAGGTATTTGTGCTTCTGCGCCTCGCTGCCGTTCTTGTGGATCTGGTTGACGCAGAGGTTGGAGTGCGCGCCGTAGGACAGGCCCACCGAGGCCGAAGCGCGGCTGATCTCTTCCATGGCCAGCACATGCGCCAGGTAGCCCATGTCGGTGCCGCCATACTCTTCCTTGACCGTCATGCCGAGCAGGCCCATGTCGCCGAACTTGCGCCACATGTCCATGGGAAATTCGTTATCGCGGTCGATCTGCGCGGCGCGTGGCGCCAGCTCGGCCTGGGCGAACTGGTGCACCGAGTCGCGCAGCATGTCGAGGGTTTCACCGAGGCCGAAGTTGAGGCTGGGGTAGCTCATGATTCACCTATTGTTGTTGTCGTAGGGTGCGCCTTGCGCACCGGATCGGATTCTGTGGCGCGCGCAGCGCACCCTAGGCTGGAGTCTCGGCCAAGGCGGCGAGGCAACGCTCCTCGGCGGTATCCAGTTCCAGTTGCATCTGCTGGATATCCAGCAATTGTTGTTCAAGCTGCAGGCGACGCTCGGCGATCTTGGTCAGGAAGGTATTGAGCTGTCGGTGGTTGCCGCTGCTGGGGTCGTAGAGGTCGATCAATTCCTTGCATTCGGCCAGGGAGAAACCGATGCGCTTGCCACGCAGGATGAGTTTCAGGGTCACCAGATCCTTGGGGTGGTAGATGCGCTCCTGGCCACGTCGCTCGGGGGCGAGCATGCCTTGTTCCTCGTAGAAGCGGATCGCGCGAGTCGTGACATCCAGTTCGCGGGCCAGGTCGGAGATGCTGTAGGTCGTGAGCATTAGAGCAGTCTTGTTGTTTACCTTTACGTAAACGTTAAGATGACCTTTGCAGGCTGTCAACTTCCTGGGGCAGGGTGTGAGTCTCTTTGGCAATCGCCGCCTGTTAGAATGCTGATCCCGTCGGCAGCCAGGATCAGGGAAATTCATGGCAAGCGCGTCCGCTGAAAAAGGCACGATTTCCATCCGTCTGGTGCTCGAAGCTCTGCAAGAGTTGCGTCAGCGAGACTGCGATGAGGCGCCGTTGCTGCATGGGGCAGGGATAGACGGCGAACTGCTGGCGCAACCCGATGGCAGGGTATCGTCCGAGGCTTACGGCCAGCTCTGGCTCAGCATTGCCCAGCAGATGGACGATGAATTCTTCGGCATGAACCCAAGGCGCATGAAGTCAGGTAGTTTCGCCTTCATGGCCCGCGCTGCCGTGAAGGAGCCAACATTGGGCGCGGCCCTGCAGACGGTGCTGCGCTTGCTGCACCTGATCTTCGATGATTTCAGCCCGCGGCTGGAGGTGCGCGATGGCCTGGCTGCGATTGTCATCGATGAGCCGCCCGAACGCTGTTGCCGGGCTTTCGGCTATTTCACCCTGTGGCTGATGATCCACGGCCTGACCTGCTGGCTGGCGGGGCGGCGCATCGATGTGCTCGGCATCCACCTGTGTTGCGCGCAGCCTGACTACATCGAGGATTACCAGGTGATGTTCACCCGTAACCTGCATTTCGGGCGGCCGCAGAGCCGCCTGTTGTTCAATGCCGAATGCCTGCAGACGCCGATTCGGCGCAGCCCGCGTGACCTCAAGCGTTTTCTGGTTGGCGCGCCTGCCAACATTCTGGTGCGCTACCGCGACCCGCAAAGCCTGGGCGCGCGCATCAAGGCGCACCTGCGCAGCCTGGCGCCCGCGCGCTGGCCGGATGTGGAAGCGCTGGCCGGGCATTTCCATATGGCGCCTTCGACCTTGCGGCGCAAGCTGTCGCTGCAAGGGCAGTCCTACCAGGGGCTCAAGGATCAGGTGCGGCGTGATCTGGCCATCGCCTGCCTGGACGGTGACCCGGTCAATTTCAGCGACCTGGCCTTCGAGCTGGGTTTTGCCGACACCAGCGCCTTCTACAAGGCGTTCAAGAAGTGGACGGGCTCGACCCCAGGCCAGTACCGCGCGCTGAGCCACCCTGAAAGTGCTTGAATGAAGCGCTGTTCTGTCATTTTTGCTCAAGCAGGTTGAGACCTTTCGACATTGCTGGCCGGTCCGGCTGGAGTGACCATCGCGGCATTCAATAAGAACAATCCGGGAGAACACCCCGATGCGCGATTACTTCACCGCTGCCCGCGAATTCGACTTCGAGGCGGCCGTTGCCGATACGCTGGCCGGTCGCCTGGATGCCCTCAATGCCTGCGTGGAATGCTGCGACCGCCATGTCGGTAACGGCAGGACGGCGCTGATCTGGGAGGGCCGCAACGGCGAGCGCGCTACCTGGACCTTCGAGCAATTGCAGGCAGCCTCGGCACGCTTCGCCAACCTGCTGGCCAGCCGTGGCATCGGCGCCGGTGATTGCGTATCGGGCATCCTGCCACGCACGCCGGAACTGCTGATCACCATTCTCGGCACCTGGCGCGCCGGGGCCATCTACCAGCCGCTGTTCACCGCCTTCGGCCCCAAGGCCATCGAGCACCGGGTGCACAGCGCAGGCTCGAAGCTGGTGGTCACCGACACGCTCAACCGGACCAAACTCGATGAGGTGGAGCAGGCGCCGCCGGCACTGGTGGTGGGTAAGGATTTCTGGGCCGAGCTGGAGCAGCAGGCGGATCACTTCGAGCCGGTCATGCGCCGGGCCGACGATCCCTTCCTGCTGATGTTCACCTCCGGTACCACCGGCCTGGCCAAACCACTGCAGGTGCCACTCAAGGCCATCGTCGCCTTCGTCGGCTACATGCGCGAGGCGGTTGATCTGCGCCCGGAAGACCGCTTCTGGAACCTGGCCGACCCCGGCTGGGCCTACGGCTTGTACTACGCCGTCACCGGCCCGCTGGCGATGGGGCATGCCACCACCTTCTACGAGGGCGCTTTCAGCGTCGAGAGCACCTGCCGGGTGATTCGCGAGCATGGCATCACCAATGTGGCGGGATCCCCCACGGTCTATCGCCTGCTGTTGGCCGCGCGTGAGGAGGTGGAGGCTGCCCTCAAGGGCCAGCTGCGCGCCGTGAGCAGCGCCGGCGAACCCTTGACGCCCGAGGTGATCCGCTGGTTCGCCGAGGGGCTGGACTGCACTATCCACGATCATTACGGGCAGACCGAACTGGGCATGGTGCTGTGCAACCACCATGCTTTGCAGCACCCGGTACGCCTGGGCGCGGCGGGTTTCGCAATGCCGGGACATCGCGTGGTGGTGCTGGACGAGCAGATGCGCGAGTTGCCGGCCGGTCGGCCCGGCATCCTGGCGCTGGACCGGTCGCGTTCGCCGCTTTTCTGGTTCCCCGGTTACCGGGCGATGGAAACCCACGCCTTCGTCGGCGACTACTACCTCAGTGGCGATACGGTCGAGCTCAACGAGGATGGCAGCATCAGCTTCGTCGGGCGGGCCGACGATGTGATCACCACATCCGGCTACCGGGTTGGCCCCTTCGATGTGGAGAGTGCGCTGATCGAGCATCCCGCCGTGATCGAGGCTGCGGTGATCGGCAAGCCCGACCCGGAGCGCACCGAGCGGATCAAGGCCTTCGTGGTGCTGCACGTCGGACACGCCGCGGACGAGCGTCTGGCTGAAGCGCTCCAGCAGTACGTACGCAAGCGCCTGTCGGCCCATGCCTACCCGCGCGAAATCGAGTTCGTCAGCGAGCTGCCCAAGACCCCGAGCGGCAAGATCCAGCGTTTCCTCCTGCGTAATCAGGAAATCGCCAAGGCCCAGGCGGCCGCCCGTCATTGAGTCAAGGAACCCTCATCATGCATATCGAACACTCCGTATTCCTGATCAGTGGCGGCGCCTCCGGCCTTGGTCTGGCCACCGCCCGGGAACTGGTCGGGCAGGGCGGCAAGGTGGTGCTGCTGGATATCAATGCAGAAGCGGGCCAGCAGGCCCTCGCCGAGCTGGGCGCCAACGCCCGTTTCGTGCGCGCCGATATCACTCGTGAAGAGGATGGCGGTGCTGCAGTGACGCAGGTTCTGGAGGCTTTCGGTGCTCTGCACGGGCTGGTCAACTGCGCCGGCGTCGCGCCGGCCGAGAAGGTGCTGGGGCGCAATGGTGCACATGGCCTGGACAGCTTTCGCCGTACCGTCGAGATCAATCTGATCGGCAGTTTCAATCTGTTGCGCCTGGCTGCCGAGGCCATGGCGCAGAACACGCCGAACGCCGAGGGCGAGCGTGGGGTCATTATCAATACTGCGTCGGTGGCAGCGTTCGACGGACAGATGGGCCAGGTTGCCTATGCAGCTTCCAAGGGCGGCGTCGCCGCGCTGACGCTGCCGGCGGCGCGCGATCTGGCG
>CAMPIF010000222.1 GCA_946886245.1 Ectopseudomonas composti
GTGTTCAAACAGCCCCCGGATTGCATCCGGGCTACGCATGGTTTGCGGCCCGATAAAAAACCCGCCGAACGCAGGACGCAGGGCGGGTTCTCGTGCAACGTGAAACGCCTTACAGCGTCACGGCAGCCGGCTCGGGCTCGGCGGCCATTTCAACGTCCGGCGCGACTTCGATGTGCGGCAGTTCGAGACGCTCGCTGCTCCACTGGCGAATGCGGTTGGTCAGCGCCAGGTCATCGTTCAGCTTCTGCCCGTAGGACGGAATGATGCTCTTCAGACGCTCCTGCCACTCAGGGCTGGCGACCTCGTCGGCGAACGCCTTCTCGATCAGGTGCAGCATGATCGGCGCAGCGGTCGAGGCGCCCGGCGAGGCGCCCAGCAGCGCGCTGATGCTGCCGTCAGCGGAGGTCACCACTTCGGTGCCGAACTGCAGCACGCCACCCTTCTCGGCATCCTTCTTGATGATCTGCACGCGCTGGCCGGCATTGATCAGCTCCCAATCGGCATCCTGCGCCTGCGGGAAGTACTCGCGCAGCGAGGCCATGCGGTCGTCCTGGCTGAGCATCAGCTGGCCCATCAGGTAGGTGCTCAAGGACCAGTTGTCCATGCCGGCGTTGACCATCGGCATGAAGTTGTCGGTGGTCATGCTGCTGAACATGTCGAGCAGCGAGCCGTTCTTGAGGAACTTGGTGGAGAAGGTGGCGAACGGGCCGAACAGCAGCACGTTCTCGCCGTCGATCACGCGGGTGTCCAGGTGCGGCACGGACATGGGCGGCGAGCCGACCGAAGCCTTGCCATAAACCTTGGCCAGGTGCTGAGCCACGATGTCCTGGTTACGCGTCATCAGGAACTGGCCGCCGACCGGGAAACCGGCGTAGCCCTCGGCTTCTTCGATGCCGGACTTCTGCAGCAGCTTGAGCGCGCCACCACCGGCGCCAATGAAGACGAAGCGCGCGTTGATGCTCTGCTCGGCGCCGTCCTTGGCCAGGTCGGCCACGGTCACGCGCCAGGTGCCGTCATCGTTGCGCTGCAGGTCGCGAACTTCGTGCTCCAGGTGCAGGCTGGCCTGCTGCTTGCCGATCAGCGAGTCGATCAGCTGACGGGTGATTTCGCCGAAGTTGACGTCGGTACCAATGGCCATGCGCGTGGCAGCGACCTTCTGCTGCGGATCACGACCTTGCATGACCAGCGGCACCCACTGGGCGATCTGCGCCTGGTCCTCGGTGAACTCCATGCCACGGAACAGGTTGCTGTGCTGCAGCGCGGCGTGGCGCTTGCGCAGGTATTCGACGTTGTCGTCGCCCCAGACGAAGCTCATGTGCGGGGTGATGTTGATGAAGCTCTTGGGCTTGCTCAGCACATCGCGCTCGACCTGAGTGGCCCAGAACTGCTTGGAGATCTCGAACGACTCGTTGATGGCGATGGCCTTGCTGATGTCGATGCCACCGTCGGCGGTTTCCGGGGTGTAGTTCAGCTCGCAGAAGGCCGAGTGGCCGGTACCAGCATTGTTCCAGCCATTGGAGCTCTCGGCGGCGACGCGGTCGAGGCGCTCGTAGATTTCGATACTCCAGTCCGGCTGCAGTTCGTGGAGGTAGGTGCCGAGGGTGGCGCTCATCACGCCAGCGCCGATCAGCAGGACGTCGACGGTTTTCTCGGGCTCGCGGGGCTTGGAGCAACCGATCACGCTGAGACAAAGCAGCGTCAGCAGGATTTTTTTCATGGGACAGTCCAGTTCGTCGCACGACGACAAGGGCCGTGCAGGCAAGGTTTCGGGCAGCGGCCGTGTGGGCCGCACATGGGCGATAGCCGCAGATCTGCGGCGCGGCGGGAGGAAGGGTGTTTCCAGGCCTCTTGGCGGGCGTATTCCGATCGCGCCGCGTGCTGGAGCAATATGCGTGCCGCTGAAAGGATTCAGCAGCCTCAATGCGGCTTTCTGCCACACAGCAGATTCCGCGCTGGCGGGAACTCGCCAGGTCCCCGCAAAGAGACCCTTGCACATGGCGGAATCCCGCCCGAATCAGGCCAGCAGCAGTGGCAATAGCAAGGCGGTGCCGATGCCCAGCAGGCTCATCGCCAGGGCAGCGAAGGCGCCGCACTCCTCGCCTTCCTGCAAGGCATGCGCGGTGCCGATGGCATGGGCGTTGATACCGTAGCTCAGGCCACGCGCCGCCGGGTGATCCACCCCGGCCCAGCGCAGCAGCAACGGCCCCATGGCCGTGCCGATCACCCCAGTGAGCATGACCATCACCGCCGCCAGCGAGGCGACGCCGCCAATCTGCTCGGCCACCGGCATGGCAATCGGCATGGTCACGAACTTCGGCGCCAGGCTCATCACCACGCTCCAGTCGGCGCCCAGCGCCCAGCCGATGGCCAGGGTCAGCGCCACCGAGAGCACGCCGCCGGCCGTGAGGGTGATCATCACCGGCCAGAACAGTTGGCGGATGCGCTTGATGTTGTGCTGCAGCGGCACCGCCAGCGCCACGGTGGCCGGCCCCAGCAGCCAGGCCACGGGCTCGGCGCCGGCGCGGTAGGTGGCGTAATCCACCCCACAGAGCAGCAAGGTGGCGACGATCAGCGTCACCGACACCAGCACCGGTTGCAGCACCAGCCAGCCGCTGCGGCGATAGAGCCAGGCGGCGATCAGAAAGGCCGCCAGCGTCAGGGCGATGGCGAACAGCGGATGATGAGTCAGCAGCGTCATCCCTTGCGCTCCTGACGGCGGATCAGCGTCTGCAACAGCCAGCCGCAGAACGGCACGGTCACCAGCAGCGACAGCACCAGCGCCGTGGCGATCACCGGCAGCTCGCCGAGCAGCAGGTCACTGCTGGTCATGATCCCCGACGCCGGCACGGCCAGCAGCAGCGGCAGGTAAGGCAGCAAACCACCGGCGGCCTGCTGCAGCGGCTCGGGCACGGCGCCGCGCCACATCAGCCAGACCGAGAGCAGCAGCAGGCCGATGATCGAAGCCGGCAGCATCGGCAACAGCCAGTGATTGAGAGCCACACCGAACAACTGCAGCAATACCAGCCAGAACAGGCCACGCACCATCATGATCTCGACTCCTCCTTATGGCGCCCCCGACGAAACAGCGGACGCGGCTCGATAACCGAGCGACCATACAACACACTGAGCCCTTGCAGGCCCTTGAGTGCATCCTCCAGCGATTTGTCGGCGCGCACGGCGAAGGCATCGAAGCCGCACTGGCGCATGTGCGCCAACTGGTCGCGCAGCACATCGCCCACCGCGCGCAACTCGCCGCGCCAGCCCAGGCGGGTGCGCAGCAGGTACGCCTGGCTGTAGCCTCGGCCATCGCGAAAGCTGGGGAAGTCGATGGCGATCAGCGGCAGGCTGACGAGAAACGGCTGCAGCGCCTCCGGCTCGTCATCCACCCGCAGCAGCAGGCCATCGGCGCTCACCGCCCTGCCCTCCAGCACCTCGACGGACTGCCGCTCGCGCCAGGCCGCCAGCGGCAGGATCAGTGGCGCGTCCCCTTCAGCGTCGAGTTGCCAAGGATCATCACTGACGATGCAGGCCTGGCCCTCGACCAGGCGAATCAGGTTGTTCATGCCACCTCCTCGCGGCTGTACACGCGCGCCTTGAACGGTTCCAGGCCGATGCGCTGAACGGTGTCGAGAAAGCCCTCGCTCACCTCTCGGAAATCGACGTAGGTCCGCACGATGCGCTCGATCACCTCGGGCACCTGTTCGGCGGCGAACGACGGGCCGATCACCTTGCCCAGCGCCGCCTGCTGGCCCTGGCTGCCGCCGAGGGTGAGCTGGTACCACTCGCTGCCGTTCTTGTCGACGCCGAGGATGCCGATGTTGCCGATATGGTGATGGCCGCAGGCGTTCATGCAGCCGGAGATGTTCAGGCTGATATCGCCGAGGTCATGCAGGTAGTCGAGGTCGTCGAAGCGCTGCTGGATGGCCTGAGCGATGGGGATCGACTTGGCGTTGGCCAGCGAGCAGAAGTCGCCACCGGGGCAAGCAATGATGTCGGTGAGCAAACCGGCGTTGGCGGTGCCCAGCCCGATCGCCTGCGCCTCGCTCCAGAGCGCATGGAGATCGCTCTTGCGCACGTCGGGCAGCACCAGGTTCTGTTCGTGAGCGACGCGAATCTCGCCGAAGCCGTAGCGCTCGCTGCAGTCGGCCAGCGCTTCCATCTGCTCGGCGCTGACGTCGCCGGGTGGCGCGCTGATACCCGGCTTGGTCGACAGCACCACGCTGAGGTAGCCAGGCACCTGATGCGCCATCACGTTGCGCGACACCCAGCGGGCGAAGGCCTCGTCACGCGCCAGGTGGGTGCCGAAGTCGAGGTCGAGGGCGTCCTGTGGCACGTAGGCCGGTTTGTGGAAGGAGGCGGCGACGCGCCGGTACTCGTCCTCGGTGAGGCGCGCCGGGCCATCCTTGATCGGCTGCCACTCGCGCTCCACCTCGGCGGCGAAGGCGTCGATGCCGAGGGCCTTGACCAGGATCTTGATGCGCGCCTTGTACTTGTTGTCGCGCCGGCCGTGGCGGTTGTACACGCGCAAAATGGCCTCGACGTAGGACAGACAGTCCTGCCAGTGCAGCCCCTCGCGCAGGGTCTGGGCGATGATCGGCGTGCGCCCCAGGCCGCCGCCGACCAGCACGCGCAGGCGCAGCTCGTTGGCCGCGTCGCGGTAGAGCTGCAGGCCGATGTCATGCACCTGGATCGCTGCGCGGTCCTGTTCGGCGGCGCACAGGGCGATCTTGAACTTGCGTGGCAGGAACAGGAATTCCGGGTTGACCGTCGACCACTGCCGAAGAATCTCGGCCAGCGGGCGCGGATCGAGGTATTCGTCGGCGGCCACCCCGGCGAAGGCTTCGGTGGTGATGTTGCGCACGCAGTTGCCGGAGGTCTGGATGGCATGCATGTCGTGCTCGGCCAGCCAGTCGAGGATATCCGGCACGCGCTCCAGTTCGACCCAGTTGAACTGGATGTTCTGCCGCGTGGTGAAGTGCCCGTAGCCCCGGTCGTACTCACGGGCGATATGCGCCAGCGCGCGCATCTGCCTGGCCGACAGGGTGCCGTAGGGAATCGCCACGCGCAGCATGTAGGCATGCTTCTGCAGGTACAGGCCGTTCTGCAGGCGCAGCGGCAGGAACTCCTCCTCGCTCAGCTCGCCGGCCAGGCGCCGCTGTACCTGATCGCGGAACTGGGCGACGCGCTCGCGCACCAGCGCGCGGTCATAATCGTCGTATTGGTACATGCCGGCAGGCCTCCTGATCACGGGGCATCGACTATGCCTGCCTGGGGTGTACCGAAAACAGCGCCAGAAAAGCCTTAAAAAACCGGATCAGATAGTAGTGACAGCGACCGCGCAGGGTACTGATCGACGCGGCGCGATGTCGCAGGGCGGTATCCGCATCGTTCGACATAAAGGCCACAGGGGCCAGAAATGGCGAGGCTCGGCGGCCTCTCAGGTGCTTTGTCCGGAGTACCACTCAAGCATCTGATCCGCTTTTTTATCGAAAACCTGAGTCTGTTTTGCGAACAGTCCCACTCGGATCATGGCGCCAGCCTGATAAACGCCTGATGAGGCACGCCATGACCGATCTGATCCCTGTGCGCAGCGTCGAGACCATCGACCCTGCCAAACCCATTCGCCTGACACCGGCCCAGGCCGGCGGCCCGATCCACACGCGCAGCTTCACCGGGCGCTTTCGCAACCTGCGCCTGCTCGGCGCCGGCCTGCTGTTCCTGCTGTTCTTCGGCACCGCCTGGATCGACTGGAATGGCCGCCAGGCCGTGCTCTGGGACCTGGATAACCGCCAGTTCCATATCTTCGGCGCGACCTTCTGGCCGCAGGATTTCATCCTGCTCTCGGCGATCCTGATCATCGCCGCCTTCGGCCTGTTCTTCATCACCGTGCTGGCCGGCCGCGTCTGGTGCGGCTACGCCTGCCCGCAGAGCGTATGGACCTGGGTCTTCATGCGCGTCGAGCAGATCACCGAGGGCGACCGTGGCCAGCGCATCAAACTCGATGCCGCGCCCTGGTCGCTGCAGAAACTGGCCCGGCGCAGTGCCAAGCACGGCCTGTGGCTGGTGGTGAGCGTGGTCACGGCGATGGCCTTCGTCGGTTACTTCACGCCGGTACGCCAGTTGACCACGGACCTGCTGACCCTGGAGATGGGTGCGACCACCGCGTTCTGGGTACTGTCGTTCACCGCCGCCACCTACATCAATGCCGGCTGGCTGCGCGAAAAGGTGTGCCGCGACATGTGCCCCTACTCGCGCTTCCAGAGCGTGATGTTCGACAGCGATACGCTGGTCATCTCGTATGATGCCGCCCGTGGCGAGAGCCGTGGCCCGCGCCGCAAGGACGCCGACTACAAGGCCGAAGGCCTGGGCGACTGCATCGACTGCACCATGTGCGTACAGGTCTGCCCCACCGGCATCGACATCCGCGACGGCCTGCAGCTGGAATGCATCGGCTGCGGCGCCTGCATCGACGCCTGCGACAGCGTGATGGACAAGCTCGGCTATGCTCGCGGCCTGGTGCGCTACAGCTCCGAGAATGAGCTGGCCGGCGGCAAGACCCACTGGCTGCGCCCGCGCCTGATCGGCTATGCGGCGATGCTGGCGGTGATGATCGGCGCCTTCGTCTGGGCCCTGGCCGAGCGGCCGCTGATCTCCCTGGACGTGACCCGCGACCGTGGCCTGTTCCGCGAGAACGCCCTGGGCCAGATCGAGAACATCTACAGCCTGAAGATCATCAACAAGACCCAACAGCCGCGCAGCTACGCCATCACGCTGGTCGAGGCCAGCGACTTCGAGCTGCATGGCCCGAGCACACTGAAGCTGGCGCCGGGGGAGATTCGCGACCTGCCGGTGAGCGTCGCGCTGACCGCCTCGCACAACGCGGCCGGCCCGCAGACGCTGCGTTTCGAGGTGCGTGACCAGGGCGATACGCAGAGCCATGTGAGCACCCAGAGCACCTTCCTGGCGCCGCTGCGTTGAAGCCTCGGATGCAATGGCTATGTCCCTGTTAGCTGTTGCCGGGGTTCCAAGGAAGGCTCGGGAGCCAGGTAGGGTGGGCTTTACACCGCTGGTGGGCTAAAGCCCAC